>CAWJLI010000223.1:0-8015 GCA_963843095.1 Bryobacterales bacterium | reverse complement strand
TCACTCTCCGGCGCCGTTGCGCGCGTTCGCCCGGCAATCATTTCTCCGTCACATTCAAGTGGTAGTCTGAGTGGTCATGAGCAAGATCCTGGCCTTAATCCTGATGGCGGGCAGCCTGTTGAGCGGCGCTCCCAAGAAGCCGAAACTGGTGGTGGCGATTGTCATCGATCAGTTCCGCTATGACTATCTCACGCGTTACCGCTCGGACTATCACGGCGGTTTCGACCTGCTGCTGACCAAAGGCGCCGTATTCACCAACGCCCGCTATCAGCATTTCCCCACTGTGACGGCGGTGGGCCACAGCATCTTCCTGAGCGGCGCCATGCCCGCGCTCAGCGGCATTGTCGCTAACTCGTGGTACGACCGCGAGGCGGGCATGCAAGTCACCTGTGTTTCCGATCCGGAAACCAGGCTGGTGGGTGGGTTGCCAGGCGCGGGTTCTTCGCCGCGGCGCATGCTGGTGGACACGGTGGGCGACGAGTTAAAGATAGCGGACGATAACCAGTCGCGCGTGATCGGTATCTCGCTCAAGGACCGGGCCGCCATTTTGCCGGCCGGTCACATGGCCAATGCGGCTTATTGGTTCGACGGTAAGAGCGGCAACTTCGTCTCCAGCACTTACTATTTCGCAGAAGTGCCGGCGTGGGTCAGCGAGGCCAACGCCGCGCGCCCCGCCGACCAGTACGCGGGCGAGACGTGGCTGGGTCATCAAATGCCGCAGCCCGGCCAGTTATATAGCGCGCTCGAAGCCACACCATACGGCAACGAGATCGTGGAAGCCTTCGCCGAACGCGCGCTGGCCGCCGAACAACTGGGCCAACGCGGCGTCACCGACCTGCTGGCGGTGAGTTTTTCATCCAACGATTATGTCGGCCACGCCTATGGGCCGGATTCGCCGGAAGCGCGCGCTATTTCCGTGGCTACCGACAAGCTATTGGGAAAGTTCTTCGCCGCGTTAGACCGCGCGCTGGGTCTCGATAACGTGCTGGTGGTGTTGACCGCGGATCACGGCGTGGCCCCAGTGCCCGAGGTGAACACGGCTCGCCATATGCCTGGCGGCCGCGTGCCGGAGGGAGTCATCGCCAAAACCGTGCAGGACGCCCTCAGCAGGAAATACGGCCAATTCGACTGGACCAGCGCAACGCTCGAATCGGTCGTCTATCTCAACCACGAGCTGATCGCCGTCCGGAAGCTCGACCTCGCCGAGGTGGAGCGCACCGCAGCCGGGGCATTGCGCGAAGTGCCGCACGTCTTTCGCGTATATACGGGCGTCGAATTGGCGACGGGCCAGGCGCTCGAAGACTCGGTGGGGCGAATGGCGATGAACGGCTACTTCCCGCGCCGCGGCGCCGACCTGGAAGTGCTGACCGATCCTTACTGGATTATTGGCAGCACAACCACAACGCACAGCCTGCCGTTTGGCTACGACACCCACGTGCCGGTGATCTTCCTGGGGCCCGGCATTCGCGCGGGCGAGTACGATAACAACATCGCACCCAACGATATCGCTCCCACGCTGGCCACCATCCTCCGCGTGGAAACCCCCAGCGGCTCGTTCGGCCGCGTGCTAGCGGAGATGTTCGCGCAGTAAAGATAGGCAGGGCATGCTTTTAGCTTCCCGGTGTGCAATAGCCTTATCTCACGCCAGTGCTTCGTCAAGCCAGTTATAGATACTGAAGTCCCGATAGCCGGGAGCGGCAACTTCGCAGTGCTGATCCGCGCCTTGCTCGCGGCTGAAATGGACCGTCGCCTTCGAGCAGGTCAACGCGTCGTAAAGCTTCTGCACCTGGCCCGGGAAGAACTGCTCGCCCTCCGGGTCCGTGATCAGCATGGGGCAACGGATGCGGCTGGCAACCTCGCTGAGATTGTATTCCTGCACGGCATGAAAGGCATCATAATAGGACGTCATTCCGTATGGGCGCATGCGAAAACGCAGCATTCCCCTGACCTTCGGATTCGAAGCGGTGCCCATCTGAATCATCTGATCGAACTGGGCCCTGTTCTTGGCATCCAGCAGGCGGCCAACGAATGCAGGCAGGTTATGCAGCCAGGGTTCCGACACATCCCACACGCCCGGATCGGCCACTCCGGCGGCAATGCGGTGCTCGAACGCCAGCGCTCGCGGCACCCAGTAACCGCCTTGGCTGATGCCAACCAAGGCGATACGCTTCGGATCGACCTCACGGTGGCGCAGCATGGCGTCGACTACCGGCGTAATCACCTTCTCCCAATCCGGACGGAAGTAAAGCTTCCGCATCCACAGCGAATCGCCCTGTCCCGGGCCGTTGAAGATCAGGCAATTGTGTCCGCGCGCCAGCGCGCCAGCGCCCCCCAACACGTACATGCTCTCTTCCAAACCGTCGGCGCCGTTATTGAGCAGGACGAGCGGCCTGCGGCGGCGCGACTTGTCGACACGCAAGAACCAGCCAGTCAGGCTGGCGCCTTCGTAGGGGATTTCCAGGCGCTCGATGGGCGGCTCGAATAACCCGGCTGCGGCGGACCAGCAGGAGGCATACTCCTGCCAACAGGGAAGCATCCGTTCGTGATCGTCCGTGCCATCCAGGAAGCGGAGCGCGGAGCTGAAGTAGCCCGCGGCCCACAAGTAGGCTTCGCGTGCGCTGACGTTGTGGTGCTTGGCCGCAGCCGCCTCCGCCAGCGTGCGCAACTCCACGCCAGCCTGGTGATACGCCTGCCAGGCGGACTCGAAATCCCCAGCCTTGATTTTGGACACAATCGCGAGCAGCTTTCCGGGGTTTCCTGCGCGATAGTAAGAGCGGCCCAAGGCAATCAGGTTGGTGAAGCCGAAGTCCGGATCGGTGAACGGGGATGCCGGCGCGGCCGCTTGGGCCACCGCAGGCGGGGGCGGAGCCTGCCCTGCGGAGGCGGTGGCCGCGGCAGCCCCGAGTGTCAGGAAGGAACGACGCTTCATGAAAGATGGACCTCTCCTCTTAACCATACGCCGGCAGCGGGTCGGAAGAGAATCGAGGACAAACACGGCACGTAGTTCAGTCCTCCCGCTCATGCGGTCCGCGATTCGACCAGTTACAATTCAGGCTTAGGCTTCGCAACCGATCCAAGCTCCTGAGCGCGCGTGTCTGTCTCACTTTTCTCATTCCTGGCTGCGGCGGTGACCGTGGGCGGACTCGCCGCTGTCGTATGGGCCGCGCTCCTCGCCGGCGCTATCTCGCCTTCGCGGAGAAGGCTGCTCGCAGGCGCCTTGCTCCTCACTTATGGCGCGGCGTTGATGCTGCGGCCACCGGCGTGGCCCGTGAGTGATCTCGCTGTTCTCGCTGGAGCCGTCGGTGGGGTCCTCTTAATCGAAGGCGGACTCCAGACTCCCGCATCTGTCGCCGTGTTTCTCGGCGTGGCGGCGGTTGTCGACTTGCTATCGTTTTCCGGCGGCTTCACCCACATATTGATTGAGCAGTATCGAGGCGGTACCGGCAGCTTACTGCTCTACCTTTGCCTAGTCATGCCGGTTCACGGGCGCGTCCTGCCGATCGTGGGAATCGGCGACCTGTTCGTCGGCGGATCTGCCGCCACGGCGCTGCTTCGAATCGGGCTTCGGCCGGCCGCAGTCGTGGGCGCAGTCGCAGGCGGCCTTCTCAGCGCTCTCGCGTACGGTCTTTGGCGCGGTGGAGCGCCGGCCCTGCCGTTTATTGCGGCCGCCGTGTTTTTGCTGGTTTGGGAACACTCCACCCGTAAGTCGCGAAGCGCCAGCCGCAACGGCGGATAGCGGGCCCCTGCGGGTGAAGTTGATAAACTGAGGGCACTATGCGATCCCTCTTTGCCCTCTTCATCGTGGCTGGTGCCGCCCTGGCAACCGGTTTCACCGGGGCTGGTTTCCAGGGAACCTGGGATGCCACCATACTCGCCGTCGGCGATCTGGTTCCCTTTCGGCTGGAAGTCGGCGAATCTCCCGCACGCGTCTGCTTCTTCGAAGATACGCAGCCTGTGTGTGCCACGTCGGCCCGCATCGATGCGGGTAAACTGATCGCACAGTGGGACTATCTCGGGCGCGAGTTGCGTTTGGAGGTTACCGGCGGCGGACTGCAAGGCGCTTATCACAGCTTGCGGACCGGGAGCGATCTCGCGGTTCAGGCTAAGCCCCACCAGCAGCCTCCGAACACTCCGCATCTGGCACGGGATCTCGCGGGCGAGTGGGAGATCCATTCGAAGGAGGATCCGGCGCTAGCCTGGCAGCTTCTGCTGCGCCAGACCGGCCACGATTTGAAGGGCACCATTCTGCGCGTGGATGGCGATGATGGCACGCTGGTGGGCACGGTGGCGAACAAGCACTTTCTCATCAGCCATTTTTCGGGCGACCGGCCGGTACTGCTCGAAGGTACATTGGCCGACGGCGGCAGCTTGGATCTGAAGTTTGAAGGCGGCTCGCTGTTCGCCCTGCGCCCGGCCGCGGCGCGCGCCCGCAACCTGGCGCCGCCGCCCGACCCGGCGACCTTCGCCCGTGCCAAGGATCCTAAGCAACCGTTCCAATTCCGGCTACCCGATCTCAGCGGCCGCATTTACACCGAAGCCGATTTTCGCGGCAAGCCGCTGGTTATCAGCATCACCGGAAGCTGGTGTCCGAATTGCCGCGACGAAGCGCCGTTTCTGGCGGAGCTTTATCAGCGCTATCACACGGCCGGCCTGGAACTGGCGGCCTTTTGCTTCGAGCCGGCCGACGATACCGATCACCCGCAGTTGCGCGCCTTCCTGCGCCGGTTCGCGATCCGGTATCCGGCTCTGCTGGCTGGCGACCCTTCCGACCTCAAGACCGTGGTCTCTCAGATCGACAACCTCAGCGCGTTTCCCACCACCATCTACATCGGCAAAGACGGCGGCGTGCGCGCCGTGCATACAGGCTTCCCCAGCGCCGCGAGCGGCGAGGAGTTGCCGCGCGTGAAACGGGAAATCAACGAACTGGTCGAGCGGATGATCGCCGAGCCGCCAGCCCAGCCCAGCGGGCAAACCGTGGAAGACCGGCGGGCGGAGCTGAATCGTCTGCTTGCTGGCGAGTGGGAGTACACGCTGCGGACCCAGCCTGAACTTGCCACTCACGTTGGAGATGATCGCTACAACGACCGGCTGAGCGATTTTTCGGACCAGGCGATTGCGGCGGAGCTAGAGCACGCTCGCCAGTCGCTTTCGCGCTTTGAGGCGATTGATGTAACCGGGTTTCCAGAGCAGGAGAAGCTCAATCGCGCGCTGATGCTGCGCAGCTTGCGGGAAGCGCTCGAAAGCACGCCATTCAAGGACTGGGAGATGCCGGCGACGCAGTTTGACGGCGTTCACCTGGGGTATGCATCGCTCGCCCTCGATACGCCCTTCCGTAACGCCAAGGACTACCAGGATTACCTGTCCCGCCTGCGCCAGATCCCGCGCGTCCTCGATCAAGCAATGGGCCACATGCGCGACGGATTGCGCGACCACCGCATGCCGCCGCGGTATCTGCTCGAGAAAGTGTCCGGGCAGGCGCAGGAGATTGCCGGCTACCCGCTCGACAAGAGTCCGTTTACGGCGCCGCTGGGCAAGTTCCCCGATTCCATTTCCGAGGCGGAGCGGCGTCCACTGCGCGAAGGGATCGAAAGCGCGGTCAGGGACCTAGTCGCACCGGCGTATGCGAAATTCGCCAAATTCGTGCGCGAGGATTACGCGCCGCACGGGCGGCTCGATCCCGGCGTGTGGGCTTTGCCCGACGGCCAAGCGCGTTACCGCTTCGCCGTGCGTCACGAGACCACCAGCGATTTCACTGCCGAACAGATTCACCAGCTTGGCTTAAAGAGCGTGGGGGAAATCGAAACCGAGATGCTGATCATCGCCAAGACGCAGGGATTCGGCGATCTGAAATCGTTCAACGACCACATCCGGCAGGATCCGAAACTGCACGCCAGGTCGGGCCGGCAACTGCTCGACCTGTACACGGGATATCGCGACCAGATGTATGGGAAGCTGCCCGAATTGTTCGGACGGCTGCCGAAGACCAAGCTGGACGTGGTGCCGATGGAGGCGTTCCGCAGCGCCGACAGCGTTCCCGCCGATTATTCGCCGGGCGCTGGAGATGGCGCGCGCCCCGGGCGGATCAACGTCAACGAGTATGCGCCGGAGAAGCGACTCCTCCTCAACGTGGAAGCCATCGCTTACCACGAAGGAGTTCCTGGACATCACTTGCAGTTTTCGATTGCGCAGGAACTCACCGGCCTGCCGCCGTTCCGCCGGTATGACCTGGATCTGAATGCGTACACCGAAGGGTGGGCGTTCTACGCCGAGCGCCTGGGAAAGGAAGTGGGCTTCTACCAGGATCCGTACAGCGACTACGGGCGCCTGCAGAACGAGATGTGGCGTGCCGTGCGCTGGGTGGTCGACACGGGAGTTCACGCCAAACACTGGACGCGCCAGCAGATGATCGACTTTTTCCACCAACACACGGCGATGGACGATCAGAACATCGAGACCGAGGTGGATCGCTACATTGCGTGGCCGGCGCAGGCGCTTTCCTACAAGATGGGACAAATGAAGATTCTCGCTCTCCGCGAACGCGCGCAGCGGGAGTTGGGAGCGAAGTTCGATCTACGCGCCTTTCACGACGCGGTGCTCGACCAGGGCCCGCTGCCGCTCGACATGCTGCAAGCGAAGATCGACGCCTGGATCGCGAGCCGGAGATAGGAAGAGGTCGGGAGCGAAGTCTCAGCTTCCCGAGGCGGGCCGCGATCCTATCTCGCTTTTATCTGGCTTGTCCCTTGAGAGCGGCGTCTATGGAGATGTTGTGGGCTTCGAGAATGGCGCCGGTGGCGCGGTCCAGCGCGGCGCGGGCCTTGACGTAAGAGCTCTTGGCGGCGACTTCGGTGGAGCGCGCCTGCGCCAGCAGGCTTTCGTACTGGATGACGAAGAAAGCGGTGGAGGCACCGACCTCGAAGCGGGTTTGCTCGGCTTCGAGCGACTCCTGCTGGAACTTACGCGCCTGCACGGCGGCTTCCCAGGAAGCGCGGGCGCGGCGCATGGCGATTAGAGCATCTTCCACTTCCAGGCTGGCCTGGTTCTGTAACTGCTGCACACGAATCTGCGATTGCTTGACCTGCAACTCATCGCGCGCCAGATCGGCCTCGGCGATGCGGTTATGGATGGGCAGAGTAACTTGCAGGCCGATTCCATAAGTCGGGTAATCGCGAGCCAGCGCCTGGCCCAGCGCACTGCCATAACCGCCGATCAGCGGCAGATTCGTCGCGCCGGCGGAGTAACTGGTGGCAGCTCCAGCGAGGCCATTGTTCTGCATGGTCCCGACTAAGTCGACTTCCGGCCGGGTGGCGCTGCGGGCGCCTTCGAGGCCGATGACCGAATTCTCCACTTGCAGACGCGCCTGCCCCAAATCGGGACGGCGGGCGACGGCTTCGGCCACCTGGTCCTGCAACGGCCGCACCTCGTCCTTGTCCGGTATGGCGAGCGCGTCGGTGGGGACGATGCGGATGCCGCGCAACGCGGCGCCGGCATTGCGCGTCAGCACGCTTTTCAGGATAATCTCCTGTTCTTCGAGCAGGCCGCGCGTGTTGATCAAATCCTGTTCCGTGGAGAACACCTGCGCCTTGGCGCGAGTCAATTCCACCGGCGCCAGCGTGCCTTCATCCACCTGCACCTGGGTATCGGCTAGCAGCTTACTGGCGTAGCGCAGCGTTTCTTCCTTCACCTTGGCGTCCTCGTACAACGCGACAAAGTCGGTGTACAGCCGGATCACACCGTAGACGGTGAGGATAAGCTGCTGCTGGAAGAGCAGGCTGGTAATCTTGCGCTCATTGCCGGCGATGCGGATGAAGCGGCGGTTGAGGGCGCGGCCAAATCCTCGCAGCAGCGGCTGTATGATGGTGAAACCGATACTGGCGCCACTGATGGGATTGTAGGCGTTGTTGAGCGCGTTCGACGACTGGTGGAGATTATCGAAATTGAACGCCGCCTGGGCGCCGGTGGAGAATCCCTGCTGGATGCCCGTGTTGGCGATGAACCCCTGTTGCACCAGATTACTG
>CAWJLI010000222.1:0-39819 GCA_963843095.1 Bryobacterales bacterium | reverse complement strand
AAATGTGGCAGAATGGAGTTTCCGGATTGACCCATGGGCAAGCTGCATGGGGCCGGGCCGTGTCATCCGGCCCGTCACTTGCGAAATCTCCGCAAAGGCAGCTAAAATCAACGCGTTCGCATATCCCAGGAGGAGTGCATGGCATTAGTAGAGCAAAAAGTAAAGCAGATCATCGTCGAGCAGTTGGGCGTCGACGAGAGCCAGGTCGACAGCAGCGCGTCGTTCGTTGACGATTTGGGCGCGGATTCGCTGGATATCGTCGAACTCGTGATGGCCTTCGAAGAGGCCTTCGAGCTGGAGATCCCCGACGAAGACGCCGAAAAGATCCAGACGGTCAAGGACGCCGTTGACTACATCGAAAACAAGACTGCCAAGAAGTAGCCGCTTTTCTCAGGGAGACCATACTTGACGAGAAGAGTGGTAGTAACCGGCGTGGGATTGGTGACGCCGCTAGCCATTGGAACCGAGGACTCCTGGGCCGCTATTCGCGCCGGCAAAAGCGGCATTGGCCCCATCACGCAGTTCGATGCTTCGGCCTTTTCCTGCCGCATCGCCGGAGAAGTCAAAGGATTCGATCCGGCGCGGTACATCGAGAAAAAAGAAATCAAGAAGATGGGGCGCTTCATCCAGTTCGCCATCGCGGCGTCGGATTGCGCGCTCTCGAATTCCGGCCTGAAGGTGACGCCGGAGACCGAAGAAATGGTGGGCGTCTACATCGGCAGCGGCATCGGCGGATTCGAAGTGATCGAGCGCGAGCACCAGGTCCTTTTGGAACACGGCCCGCGCCGCATCTCCCCATTTTTCATTCCCGCCACCATCGTGAATCTGGCCTCGGGCCATGTCTCGATTCGCTCCGGCGCCAAGGGACCCAACTCCGCCACCGCTACCGCCTGCACCACCAGCGCCCATTGCATTGGCGATTCTTTCCGCATGATCCAGCGCGGGGACGCCGATGCCATGATCTGCGGCGGCACGGAGGGCGCGGTGACGCCGATGAGCATCGGCGGTTTCGCCGCCATGCGCGCGCTATCCACGCGCAATGACGAACCGGAACGCGCCTCGCGCCCCTGGGACCACGACCGCGACGGCTTCGTGGTGGGGGAAGGCGCCGGCATCCTGGTGATCGAGGAGTTGGAGTTCGCCCGCCGGCGGGGCGCGCGCATTCTGGCGGAAGTGGTCGGCTATGGCATGAGCGCCGACGCGTATCATGTCACTGCGCCGTCGCCCGATGGGGACGGCGCCTACCGCGTGATGCGCAATGCCATGCGCGATGCCGGCATCACCCCCGACAAAGTGGATTACATCAACGCTCATGGCACTTCCACGGATGCCGGCGACCGCGCCGAGACCGCGGCCATCAAGCGCGCCTTCGGCGATCACGCTTACAAGGTGGCCGTCAGCTCCACCAAGTCGATGACCGGCCACCTGCTGGGCGGCTCCGGCGGCATCGAGGCCGGCATCAGCGTGATGGCGCTGCGCGATCAGGTGGCGCCGCCCACCATCAACTACGAGACTCCCGATGCCGATTGCGACCTGGATTACGTCCCCAACCACGCCCGGCCGATGAAGATCGACTACGCGCTTTCCAATAGCTTCGGTTTCGGCGGCACCAACGGCTGCCTCATCTTCAAGCGCTATTCTGAATAGAGAATCGGTAGGACAGGCGATCGGGTGTCGCCTGTCTTTTGGCCCGGCAACGACAGACCACAAAAGGCGATGGCCTGTTTTACTTGGCTCATTCATATGAAAATCATCGTCGCCATCAAACAGGTTCCGGCGCGCGATTCGCAATTGCGCATCGCCGCTTCGGGCCAGTGGATCGAGGAAGAGGGCCTGGCTTACGAAATCAACGAGCCGGATGCCTACGCGCTGGAAGCCGGGCTGCGGCTCAAGGAAAAGCACGGCGGAGAAGTGGTCGCCCTGTGCGCCGGCCCCGAGCGCGCCGGGCAAAGCATCCGCGAAGCGCTGGCCAAGGGCGCCGACCGCGCCATCCACATCGAAGAGGACATGAGCGCGCTCGATCCGCTTGCCTGCGCTCGGCTGCTCGCCGCCGCCGTGAAAAGCGAATCGCCGGACCTGGTCCTCACCGGCCTGCAATCTGAGGACCTCGGGCTGGGCCAGACCGGCGTCATTCTGGCCGAACTGCTCGGCCTCCCGCACTCGACCATCATCATGGAAGCGGAGGCGCTCCCGGGCGCCGTCCGCGTCAAGCGCGAGCTCGAAGACGGCTGGTTCCAGCAGATCGAAATGCCTCTGCCGGCCCTGCTCGCCGTCCAGTCCGGCATCGGCAAGCTGCGCTATGCCACCCTGATGGGCATCAAGAAGGCCAAGTCGAAGGAAGTCCGCCGCGTCACGGCCGCTAGTCTGGGCTTCGCGACGGCCGCGCCCAGCATCGTCGTCCAACGCATGTACCTGCCCGAGCGAAACAAGCGCACGCAATTGTTCGAGGGCGATCCCAAACAGGCTGCCGCGCAACTGGTGGAGAAACTGCGATTCGAGGCGCGCGTGATATGAGTGTTCTGGCGGTAATGGAACAGCGCGCCGGCCAGTGGCATCGCATGTCCTTCGAGACGCTGGCCGCCGCGCAGCAAATCGCGCGGGAACTGGGCACTACCGTCTCGGCCGCGGTCTTGGGCCATAACATCGGCACGCTGGCGAACGAGCTGGCCACCAAGCAACTCGACAAGGTTTATGCATTTGAGCACGAACTGATGAAGGAATACACGCCGGACGCCTACACGATGGCGCTCGAAGCGCACATCGATCTGTTTGATCCCGCGATCGTACTGTTTCCGCACACTTACCAGGTGCGCGACTTTCTTCCGAAGCTCGCAACCAGGCTCGATCGCGTGGCAGTGACCGACGTGATTGCGCATCGCGTCGAAGACGGCGCGCTGACGCTGGTGCGGCAGCTTTTCCAGGGCAAAGTGAATGCGGATGTGCGCTTTTCCGGCGATGGGCCGCATTTCGCATCCCTGCAGGCCGGCGCCTACCGCGCCGACCGGGTGATCGAGGGCGCCGCTCCTATCGAGCTGATGCTGCCGTATCTTCAGCCCGGCGACATCCGCACACGGCCGCTCGAGCCTTTCCGCGAATCGCAGCGCACGGTGGATCTGGGCGCGGCGGAGCTGATCGTCTCGGTCGGCCGCGGCATCAAGGAAGCCGATAACATCCCGCTGATGGAAAAGCTGGCCGCAGCGTTGGGAGCCGAGCTGGCCGCCTCGCGGCCCATCTGCGACGCGGGCTGGCTTCCCATGGAGCGCCAGGTGGGCAGCTCCGGCCAGACCGTCGCGCCCGAAACTGTACATGGCCGTCGGCATCTCCGGAGCCATCCAGCACCTGGTGGGCATGAAGGGCGCGCGCACCGTGGTCGCCATCAACAAGGACGCCGACGCGCCGATTTTCGAAGTCGCCGACTACGGGATCGTGGGCGACTTGTTCCAGGTGGTGCCCGCACTGATCGAAGCCCTCGGAAAGGCGTAGGTGGGGCCGTTCCTCGGCCTGCTCTTTCTTTGGGGAGGCGCTCTCGCTTGCCAATGCCGGTTGGGGCGAGTGGGCGGTTGGCAGGTCGGGGACCTGCCCCACCCCTACCCAGGATGGATTTCGGTCAGCTCCACTTCGAGCACGGCTCCGCAATGGGCGCACACGGCGGCACCTTCGGCGGTCAGATAAACTTCAGTGGAATCGCAGCGCGCGCAGGCCACGGTCGGGTCGGCGGCATCGGGGAGCGGATCGGGCGGCACAATGCCGCCCACCGTGCGTCCCGTGGCCCGCGTCACCGGCTCAAAGGTGGCCCCGCAGCCGGCGCATACGTGATTGAAGCAGCAGTTCGGCGTACACGTGTAAGCCACCTCCGCCGAACCGCACTGCGGGCAGGAGATCTCCAGTCTCCTCGTCCGCACTTTACGGCTTCGCCGGAGCCGGCGGGGCTTGCGGGTTAGCCGGCGGAGCAGGCGGCGGGTTAGCGGGCCGAACCATCGGCACAAAGCTACCTTGGGGCGGGTTCGGCCGGCGGACCGAAGAACTCCGGATCGTAGAACGCGCCCTTGGTCATCTCGTCCAAGGCCTTTTTCTGCTTCGCCTGAACCAACTGCGGCATCTTTTCGATTTGCGGGCGCACTTCCTCGAAACTCTTCGTAACATGCGTTTCGACTTTGATGATGTGGTACCCGTAGGTAGTCTTCACCGGTTGGCTCAGTTCGCCCGGCTTGAGCGAGAACGCCGCCTGCTCGAACGACGGCTGCATCAGCTTGCGTGTAAAAGGTTTGAGCAACCCGCCGTCGTTGGCGTTGGTCGCATCGTCCGACTCCGCTTTGGCGAGCGTGGCAAAGTCCTCGCCGGCCAGAATGCGCTTGCGAATGTCGTTGGCCTTGGCCAGAGCCTCTTCGTCGCTGAGTTCCTTGGCTCCCGCCTTGACTGGAATCTGGGATCCCTTCGCGCGGATCAGGATGTGGCGCGCAGTAACTTCTTCGTACTTGTCCGCGATGTGCTCGTCATAGAACTTGCGGGCATCGGCTTCGTCGGCGACCTTGATCTCCGCGACCACCTGATCTCTGATCATGCTGGCCAGCACGCTGTCAGCGCTCAGTTTGGCTTGGATCTTGTAGGGGCTGGTTTCATCCAGCTTGCGGCGCCTGGCTTCGTCGGACAGAATGTACAACTGGACCAGGGTGTCGGCCCACTGCTTGCGGCCGGGGCCGTGGTACATCGCATGGAATCTGTCCGGAAGCCCATCGATGATCTCGTCGAACTGGGCCCTGGTAAGCGTTACGGAGCCCGCCTTGAGGACTACGCGGTCGGGAGGCACCTCCACCGGCTTCGGCGGCGCGGGAGGAGGCGCGATCACTCCGGGAGGAATCGGCGTAGCGAGCTTCGGGGCTGCCGGGGCGGTCGCCGGAGGAGCCGCTGGGGCCGGCGTCGGGGCCGGTGGGGTCTGCGCCAGCAGACAAGCGGCTGGAGCAATTATCAGGAATTTGTGCAGAAAACTCATAGCCTTCATAATACCAACGCTCACGGCGCGGTTACTTAGTACAGGACTTTGTCCGGCCGGGCCGCCCATGCTTCAAATGGACGCTGCGCGGATTGGTCCGCCACGTGAATCATTGGGATGGAGCGCCCGGCCTGGGGCATTGCAAGCTGACGGTAAATGAACGAATCGTCGAAACCGGCCGCGGCCGCGTCCGCGGCGGTGGCGGCGAAGAAGATCCGCGCGGGCCGCGCCCAGAATAGTGCGCCCAGACACATCGGGCAGGGTTCGCAGGAACAATAGACGTCGCAGCCGGTGAGCTGAAAGCCGCCGAGCGTGCGGCATGCTTCGCGGATGGCCACGATCTCGGCGTGGGCCGTGGGGTCATTGGAGGCGGTGACGCGGTTGCATCCGGTCGCGATCACCTTGCCATCCTTCACCACCAGCGCCGCGAACGGGCCGCCGCCGCGGCGCACGTTTTCCGCCGCTTGTTCGATCGCCTGCCGCAAGAGTTCAGGGTCCATAGCTGGGGCCTTCCGCTATGTTCCAATATTGGCATGACCGAGGTGGTGGCGGCGATTCTGGAGCGCGAGGGCCGCGTGCTGATTGGCCGCCGGCAGCCCGCGCAGGCACATCCGCTGAAATGGGAGTTTCCGGGCGGCAAAGTGGAGCCGGGCGAGTCGGCGCCGCAGGCCCTGGCGCGCGAGCTCGAAGAGGAGCTGGGGATTCTCGACGCCGCCGGCGAGGAGATCGCTCGTTACCAGTACAGCTATCCCGGCAAGAACCCGATTACCCTGATCTTCTTTCGGGTCACGAGCTTTCAAGGCGAGCCGCGGAATTTGATTTTCCACGAAATGCGCTGGGAGCCTCGCGAGAACCTCGATCGGTTCGATTTCGTGGAAGGCGATCTGCCTTTCCTGCGCGGCTTCGCTCCGCCATCGTAGCGCCGGCGGTCTTTGCCTTGCCGCCGGTGTTTTTCCTTGTCGACGTCGTGATGAGGCCGGTTGGACCCCTGCCGGACATCATGCGACGCGAGACACCGGCGGCAAGACTAAGACCGCGGGCGCTACCGCCCGCCACGTGCCTTCAGGGCTGCTATGCTGGCGGGAGCGGAGCCTGCCATGAGCAAAAAGGTTCTGATTGTCACCGGAGATGGTGGAGATGGCTACGAAGCCCTCTATGCCTACCACCGTTTCCTGGAAGCCTGTTGGGAGCCCGTGGTGGCGGCGCCATCGCGCAGACCTCTACACCTGGTCTTCTTCGATGCCGAGCCCGGCTGGGAAACCTACGTCGAACGCCCGGGGCCGCGCCTGGATGCCGACGTCGTGATTGCCGCCGTCGCAGCCCACGAATTCGGCGCGCTGCTGATCCCGGGCGGCCGCGCCCCGGAGTATCTGCGCAACGATCCCGACGTGCTCGAACTGGTGCGCGATTTCGCCGCGCAGGGCAAATGCCTCTGCGCCATCGGCCACGGCATTCAGGTGCTGGCCGCGGTAGGGTTGACCAAGGGCCGCACCGTCACCTGCCACGCCAACGTGCGCATTGAGGTAGAGCGCAGTGGCGGCATTTTCAGCCCCTTGCCGGCGGTTCGCGATGGCAATCTGGTTACCGCCCAATCCTGGCGCGCTCATCCTGAGTTCTACCGCGAGATCTTCGCCGCACTGGGATAGGGGCCGCGGCGCACGCGTTCCGGCGTGCAGCGCCTCAGCCCACGTACAATCCCATGCGTTCTTTCACCAGTTGCACGGTCTGGTTGGCGATGGGGGCTACGCGCGCGGCGCCGTGGCGGAGGACGCCGGCCAGGTAGCCGGGCTCGTTGACGATTTCACGATAGCGTTGCTGGAAGGGTTCCAGGTGGGCGATCGCCATGTCGGCCACCTGCCTTTTCAAATCGCCGTAGCGCATGCCGGTGAAGTGCGCCTTCATCGCATCGTCGCTCGAGCCGGAAAACGCCTGGTAAATCGCCAGCAGGTTGAGCACGCCGGGGCCGGCGCCGTCGAAATCGACGGCGGGGCTGGAATCGGTGGTGGCGCGCATGATGGTTTTGCGGATGGTGTCCGGCGGATCGAGCAAAGCCACCGCGTGGTTCTGGCCGGCGGCTGATTTGCTCATCTTCTGCGTCGGGTCGTCGAGGCCCATGATGCGCGCTCCCACCGCCGGCAGGCTGGTGCCGGGCACCACGAAGGTCTCGCCGTAGAGCGAGTTGAAGCGCTGCGCGATGTCGCGGGTCAGTTCCAGGTGCTGGGCCTGGTCTTCGCCAACCGGCACGATGCCGGCCTGGTAGAGCAGAATGTCGGCGGCCATCAGCACAGGGTATTGCAGCAACCCGGAGCCCACCGATTCCTGCTTCCCGGCCTTGGCCTTGTACTGCGTCATGCGTTCCAGCCATCCCACCGGCGTGACGCAGGTTAGCATCCAGGAAAGCTCGGCGTGCGCGGGCACCGCCGATTGCACCATAATGGAAGAGGTGGTGGGGTCGATACCGGCAGCGAGGTAGAGCGCGGCTGTTTCTTCAATCTTGCGGCGCAGCGCGTTGGGATCCTGGTAAAGCGTCACTGCGTGCAAGTCGACGATGCAGAAGATGCACTCATAGTCGTTCTGGATGCGCACCCAATTCTTGAGCGCGCCCAGGTAGTTGCCGATGTGCAGGTTTCCGGTTGGCTGCATTCCGGAGAAGACTCGTGTTTTCATGGTAAGAGGTACGGGAGTAAATCCTATCGTAAGCAATTTCGAAGTGCGGGTGGAAAAACTGGTGTACGGCGGCGACGGGCTGGCGCGTCTGGATGGGCGCGTGGTGTTCGCGCCATTCGTGCTGCCGGGCGAGCGCATCCGCGCCACGGCGCGCAGCGAGAAGCCGGGCCTGGTGCAGGCGCGCACGCTGGAAGTGCTGGAGGCCGCGCCGGAACGGGTGGCGGCCGGCTGCGCGGTTTTCGGCCGCTGCGGCGGATGCCACTATCAGCACGCGCCGTACGAATACCAGTTGCAGGCCAAGCGCGCGATCCTGGTCGAGGAGTTGCGGCGGCTGGGCAAGATCGAAGCACCGGCCGAGATCGCGGTGGTGACCGGCCCCGCGTGGGGATACCGCAACCGCGCGCAGTTGCACGTCGAAGGGCGGAGGATCGGCTATCGCGAGCCGCGCTCGCACAGCCTGTGCCCCATCGACGATTGCCCGATTTCGTCGCCCAAGATTAACCAGGCCATCGCCAGCCTCAACCAGATGGCGCAGGAGCCGCGCTGGCCGCAGTTCGTCGAGACGATCGAGGTGTTCAGCGACGAAGAGCGCGTGCAGATCAACGTCATCGACACCAAGCGGCCGGTGGCGCGCCGCTTCTTCGAGTGGTGCGGCGAGCAGATTCCGGGGCTGGTGGAGGGCGCGCTCGATTACGGCGGCCGTTTCCGCGTCAGCAGCAATTCCTTTTTCCAGGTGAACCGGTTTCTGGCCGACCGGTTGGTGGAAGCGGCGCTCGAGGGCGCCGAAGGCGAAACCGCGCTCGACCTCTACGCCGGGGTGGGGCTGTTTTCGCTGGCGCTGGGGCGGCGCTTTCGGCGGGTGAACGCCGTCGAAGCCGGTGGCGGCGCCGTGCGCGATCTGCGCTTCAATGCCGAGCGCGCCGGGCTGGCCGGCGTCAAGGCGCAACAGGCCACGGCCGAGGCAGTGATCGAGAAACTGGAGCGCGCGCCCGATTTCGTACTGGCCGATCCTCCGCGCGCCGGTCTCGGCAAAGTCGTAGTGGAACGGCTGGCCACGCTCAAGCCGCGCCGGTTGACGATTGTGGCTTGCGATCCCGCCACGCTGGCGCGCGACCTGGCGGCGCTGACTTCTTCCGGATACCGCATCGCCGCCGTGACGCTGGTCGATCTGTTCCCGCAGACCTTCCATCTGGAAACGGTAGTGCGGCTGGAAATCGGATAGGCTAGCGCACTGACGATGGGGTGAATTTGGTAGTGACCTCGGCTTTCCCCTATGGTACGGTTGCAAACGGAGGACGTCGTGTCACCGCCGATATTTACGCCAGCCAACGAGCCGTACCTTGGCCGTGAACTGCTCTTTCAGTTCGACAACTTGATTTCCGCATGTCTCGAATTGAACTCGAAATGCGCTCCGGCGTCTCATGGCCGACCGCTGTCGAGTCTCCAGCGCGCGCTATGCATATTGGTGCCCCAAACAATCACACTGGCGCTATCGATCCGTGAGCTCATTCGCCAGGGTTACCTATTCGGTGCAAAGGTCTTAGTACGCCCGGTGACCGAACGGGCAGTCACCGTTCTCTACCTGTTCAAGAACCCCGACGCACTGACCATTTGGGATGACGGATGGAAGCACAACAGGCGTCCTAACCTTCAGGCGATGGTGGAGTATTTGAACGAGGAGCTTCTGCAGGGCGCATATCCCACCGTGAAAGGGTTCGCGCACGATCTCAACAGCGCGACACACGGCGATCCGCTAAGTGCGCAGTGGAACGTGGTCCTTGGCGCTGGCGGAATTCCAGCCTTTCCTGTGTCAAAGAACCTTTGTTCGCCGCAACTGGCGGATGAGATTTGCGCTGACGTCCTACCTTGGCTCGCGGCGACTATGGGGATCATGAGCGCGACATTTGGCCAGGAGGCCGTTCATAGGCCAAACTGATCCCTGTAGGGCGGGGGCTGCCCGCGGTTTCCGTCCCGGCTCAAGCCTTCCGCAGGGCCAGCACGGCGTTCAGGCCGCCGAAGGCGAAGGAGTTCGAAATCGCCCACTCGACTTGCTGCTGGCGCGCCTGGTTGGGGATCACGTCCAGGTCGCATTCCGGATCGGGTACGTTGTAGTTGGCGGTGGGCGGCAACACGCCGTCGCGCAGGGCGAGAACAGTGGCGACGCACTCCAGGGCTGCGGCGGCGCCGAGTGCGTGGCCGTGCATCGATTTGGTGGAGCTGATCGCCAGCTTGCCGGCGTGCGCGCCAAACACGGCTTTCAGCGCGGCGGTTTCGGTGGCATCGTTGGCCAGCGTGCCGGTGCCATGGGCATTCACGTAGCCGATCGCCTCCGGCGCCAGGCCGGCGTCGCGCAAGGCGGCGCGCATGGCCTTGGCGGCGCCATCGGCGGAAGGCTGCGTGATGTGGCAGGCGTCGGCCGACATGCCAAAACCGACCAGTTCAGCGTGAACCTTTGCCCCGCGGGCGAGCGCGGCATCGAGCGGCTCCAGCACCAGCATCCCAGCACCTTCGCCCAGGATCATGCCGCGGCGGTCCTTGGAAAACGGACGGCAGGTTTCGGGCGAGACCACGCGCATGGCCTCCCACGCTTTGAGAATGCCGAAGCTGAACGGCGCTTCGCTGCCGCCGGCCAGCGCCAGGTCGGTCAGGCTGTTGCGCACCATCCAGAAGGCCTGGCCGATGGCATGACCCGCCGACGAGCACGCCGTGGAAATGGTGAAACTAGGGCCGGTGATGCCGAACTCCATCGAGATGTGGCTGGCCCCGGCGTTGGCCATGGTCTTGGGAATGGTCAGCGGGTGCACGCGGTTCAGGCCCATCTTATAGACATCGTGGAAACCGATATCCTCCGTGCTCTGCCCGCCCACGCAGGAGCCGGTGATGATGGCCGCGGTCTCGCGCAACTCCGGCGTCCACTCGACGCCCGCACAGGTAACGGCTTCGCGCGCCGCGATCACGGCGAACTGCGCGAAGCGGTCGATGAAATCGGCCTGCCGGTCCTCGAAATAGCCCCGGTGGCTGTAACCGCGCACCTCGGCGCCGTTGCGAAAGCGCAGCTGCGATGCATCGGTGGATTCGATCGGCGCGATGCCGGAACGGCCCTGGCGCAACGATTCAGCCACTTCGGCGGTGGTCCGGCCGAGTGCGCAGATGGCGCCCAGCCCGGTGATGGCGACGCGGCGCATGCCTTACTGGCCGGCCTGGGTTTCCGCGGCGGCCGCTTTGGCCGCCAGCAATTTCTCCACCCCCACGCACATATCGCGCACGCCACGGACGCTGCGCACTTCGTCGTCGGGAATGTTGATGTCGAATTCGTTCTCGAGCGCGAACAGAATCTCCACCGCGTCCATCGAATCGATCCCCAGTTGCTGAAAATCGCTATCGATGGTGACCGTCTCCAGGGGAATCCGTTTGGAGGTTGCGATCGATTTGCGAACCCGTTCAATCAAGTCGTCGGACATAGAAGTTGGCTTACCGTTTCCAATTTGTAGCCCCGCTCCCGCAACAGCGGAAGCAGGCGACGCACGGCCTCGATGGTGGCACCGATATCCGGCTGCGTACGGAGTTCGCGGCCATCGTGCAGGCACAGGATCGCGCCGTTGGACACGCGTCCCGCCATTCGTTCGACGATGGCCTCCGCCCTCAGATTCCAATCATAGCCCATTACAGTCCACATAACGCCCTGAAGGCCAAGCCGCCGCTGCGCGCGCCGCATGCCGAACCAGCGGACGCCATAGGGCGCGCGAAACCAAACGGGCCGCGCCCCGGTGTGCTCCAGGATAACCTGTTGCGCGCGCTCCATGTCGGCGCCGATGAAATGCCCCGACCGGAAGCAGCAGAGCGGGTGGCTGTAGCCATGGTTGCCGGTCTCGTGGCCGGCCTCCGCCACTGCGCGCGCGATAGCGGGCAGCCGCGCCACGTTGGCGCCGCACGGAAAGAACGTGGCTGGCGCGTGGTGAGCCCCGAGAATCTCCAGAATGTGCTGCGTGCCTTCGCTGGGGCCGTCATCGAAGGTCAGCGCCACCGCCCGCCGCTCGCGTGGCCCTCGCCACATCGAGGGACCGAACACCGCAGAGGCCCTCCCGCGCACCGCCCAAGCCATCGAGGCCACACCACAAGCCGCGGACCCGCCGGCAATCGGAAGCGCCGAAATCATAACCTCTTATTGTAGGGACTATTGTGTCGATGCAGCAGGCCCGTGGCGCGGGCCGTCGGCCTGCAGAGCCGAGAGTCATCTCGGTTTTTCTTGGCTTCTCTTCAAGAGATTCTCCTCCGGCCGCAGCCACTAACGTCTCATGGACCTCCAGCGCCACCGCCGTCTTCCCCACATTTATCCCGAAGGCAAGGCCCTGTTCATCACCTGGCACCTCCGCGGCAGTAAGAGCTAACTGGTTTGCAAAAGCCCCCACTCACCCCACATACCGCGCATACAAACTACGCGCCACGCCTGGATCGCTGGTGCCTTTGACGATAGCGCGGCCGTCGGGGAAAACGGTTAGTACGTAGGGCGGGGTGAGGAATCGCAGGGCGAACTCGCTCGAGTGCACTTCGCCTAGCGGCTCCAGGCGCGCGCGCAACTCTTCTAAGTCGATGGGGCCTTCGCGCTCGCGGACCTGCACGGCGTCGCGGCCGCACATGCGTACCGGAGGCCGCGCGGATTCCTCCAGGTATGGAAACTCACGGCGCGCGCAGGTGGGGCAATCGGCGTCGCGCGGCGGGCCGTCGATCTGGCGGATACCGGCTTCCCAAACATCGATGGTGGTGATCCGTGATCGGACCAGGTCGGCGTGCCCGCTTAGGATCTTCAGCGCATCGGCCACTTGCAGCGACGCTACGGCGGAGATGATCGCGTTCAGCACGCCGGCGGTTTCGCAGGTGGGCTGCGGGCCGGCGGGAGGGTCTGGATAGACGCAGCGGAGGCACGCGGTGTGGCCGGGGATCACGGGGAGTGTGATGCCGTAACTGCCCACCGCGGCGCCGTAGATCCAAGGAATGCCGCGGCTCACCGCAAAATCGTTGATCAGGTAACGCGTTTCGAAGTTGTCGGTGCCATCGAGGATCACGCCGGCGCCGCCCAACAAATCGGCGGCATTCTCCGCCGTCAGATCCGCCACCACGCCGCGCACGGCAACCGAGGAGTTGATGCACTCCAGCCGGCGCGCCGCGGCCGCCGCCTTGGGCAATGCTTCGGCGGCGTCGGCTTCTTCGAAGAGCCACTGGCGATGGAGATTGGAGGGCTCGACGTAATCGCGGTCGATGATGGTGAGCCGGCCCACGCCGGCGCGGGCCAGCGCCGCCGCATGAAAGCTGCCCAGAGCGCCGCAGCCTGCCACCACCGCGTGGGCGCGCAGCAACGACTCCTGGCCCGCTTCGCCTAGCCCCGCGAAGAGAATCTGCCGCGAGTAACGCTGGCGCTCGGCCGCATTCATCAGTTCGATGGTAACAAACCTGCTCTAAACGGCTTACGCTATCATGTTTCTGGTGCGCCGCCCGTTCGCCAGCGTCTCTCGCATCGTCGTGCTATCCCTTGCCGCGCCAATGATTTTGCTGCTTGGGCAGGACGCTTCGTGGGAGGGCAAGCGGATCGCCGCGATCCAGTTCGAACCGAGCCGGCAACCACTCGACCCGGCTGAAATCAACCAGATCCTCCCGCTGAAGCGCAACCAGCCATTGCGGCTGGCCGACGTGCGCGCCAGCATCGAGCGGCTCTACGCGACCGGCCGGTATGCGGATATTCAGGTGGATGCCGAGCCATACCAGGATGGCGTGGTGGTTCGTTTCCTCACCAAGAACAGTTGGTTCATCGGTCACGTGGTGGTGGCGGGAGAGGTTTCCAACCCGCCCAGCGCGGCGCAGCTCGAAAATGCGGCGCAACTCGATCTCGGAGCACCCTACACGGAGGCTAACGTGGCCGCGGCCGAAGCGAGCCAGAAGAAGCTGCTGGAATCGAACGGGTTGTTCGGCGGCAACGTGACGCCGGTCCTCACTTGGGACAACGACTACCAGCAGGTCCACATCCGCTTCGAGACCGATAGCGGCGTCCGTGCCCGTTTCGCGGCGCCCACGATCGATGGCAACGTCCAGCTCGACCGCGCGAGTGTCCTGCGCGCCACCCGGTTCCAGCGCTGGATCATCCACACCTGGAAACCGATGACGCAGACGCGGCTGCGCGATGCGGTCGAGGGAGTGCGTGCGCTCTACGCCAAGGATCATCGGCTGGAAGCCAAGGTGACGCTGGAAGACGTGAAGTACGATGCCGCGACCAACCGGGCCGCGCCGGTGCTCGCGATCGACGCGGGCCCGCGCATCCGCCTGCGCGCCATCGGCGCCAAGATCTCCGAGAGCAGCCTCGGTCGCTTTGTGCCGATTTTCGAGGAACACTCGGTGGATGCCGACCTGCTCACCGAGGGCTCCCACAACCTGCGAGACTACTTTCAATCCAAGGGCTACTTCGACGCCGAGGTCGAATTCAAGCAGCAGCGCGTCATCAACGACCAGGCCAGCATCGATTACCTGATCAACCTCGGCGAGCGGCACAAGCTGGTCTTCATCGGCATCCAGGGCAATCGCTATTTCTCGAACGACGACATACGGGAACGCATGTTCCTGCGCACCGCCTCCTGGCTGCAGTTTCCGCACGGCCGTTACAGCGCCGACCTGCTGCGGCGCGACGAGGATTCGATTGCCAGCCTATACCAGTCCAACGGATTCCGCGACGTGAAGGTGACCGACCGGCTGGACGACCGTTACCAGGGCCACAGCGGCGAGCAGGCGGTGTGGATCGCCATCGACGAAGGCGCGCAAACGTTCGTCAACAGCCTGACCGTGGACGGCATCGAGCAGCTCGACAAAGCGAAGATTCTCCCCCTGCTCAGCTCGGTCGCGAATCAGCCGTACAGCGAGTTCAATATCGCGGTGGACCGCGACGCGATCCTGGCGCAGTACTACCAGAACGGCTTTCCCAACGCTACCTTTGCCTGGAGCTCCAAGCCGGCCACGCCGAATCGCCTGGATCTGCGCTACACCATCCGCGAAGGCGGTCGCGAGTTCGTGCGCCAGGTGTTGTTCAATCCCGGCGGTTTGGCGCACACGCGGCCCGGCTTGGTGTATCGCAACCTTCAACTCAACCCGGGCGATCCGCTATCGCCGACCGCCATGGGCGAGACCGAGCGCCGCCTGTACGACCTGGGCGTCTTCTCGCGCGTCGACATGGCGATTCAGAATCCGGAGGGAGAGACGGATCAGAAGTACGTGGTCTACGATCTCGAAGAAGCGCGGCGCTACTCCCTGTCGGTTGGCGTGGGCGCCGAATTTGCGCGCATCGGCGGCTGCGCTTATTGCCTGGATGCGCCGGCCGGCCAAACCGGATTTGCACCGCGCGTCTCGCTCGGCATCACGCGTTCCGATTTGTGGGGCATCGCGCACAGCCTGAGCCTCCGCACGCGGTTCTCCACGCTCGAACAGCAGGCGATTCTCACTTACGATTGGGCCCGTTTCCGCGGCAACGACAAGTTGCTGCTCACCTTCACCGCCCGTTATGACGATTCCAAGGACGTCCGCACCTTTTCTTTTAAGCGCGAGGAAGTCTCCACGCAGTTGAAGCAGCATGTCAGCAAGCCGGTAACGCTGCTCTACCGCTACACGTACCGCGCGGTCAACGTGGACCAGGCCACGCTGAAGATTTCGCCCGAACTAATCCCGTTGCTCTCGCAACCGGTCCGGCTGGGCCTGCTTTCCTTCAACCTCATTCAAGACCGGCGCGACGACCCGCTGGACCCGCGCAAGGGCGTCTACAATACGCTCAACGTGGATTTTGCCGAGCACATTTTCGGTTCGCAGCGCGACTTCGTGCGCGTGCTGGCGCGCAACTCCACCTACCATCCACTGGGCAAGAAGCTGGTGCTGGCGCGTTCGACCGAGATCGGCAACATCGCTGCGTTCCATTACAGCGGCGTTGGGGAGGATGCGGTCCCGCTGCCGGAGCGCTTCTTCGGCGGCGGCGGATCGTCCGACCGCGCCTTTCCCGAGGACCAGTCCGGACCCCGCGATCCGGAAACCGGCTTCCCCATCGGCGGCAACGCCCTGTTCTTCAATCAGACCGAGCTGCGCTTCCCGCTGATCGGAGAAAATGTCGGCGGCGTGCTGTTTCACGACTTCGGCAACACCTTCACCGGCGCCAGCGACTTTTCCTTCCGCGTGAAGCAGGAGGGCCTCGGCGACTTCGATTACATGGTGCACGCCGTCGGCTTCGGCGTCCGCTACCGCACCCCCATCGGCCCGTTCCGCGTGGACCTGGCCTACGACCTCAATCCGCCGCGCTTTTTCGGCTTCAAGGGAACCGAGCAGGATCTGGTGAACGCCGGCGTCTACCCGTGCCAGGCGGCCGTCAACCAGTGCACCCAGCAGAGCGTAAGCCATTTTCAGTTCTTCTTTTCCATAGGACAAACGTTTTGAAGAGGAACCTCGAGTTGCGATCCACCGCGCCCATCCACTTGGTTTTTCTGGCGCTGGCCGCGACGCTCGCTTCGGCCGCCATCATCGACCGCATCGCGGTTTCGGTGGGCAATCGCGTGATCACCTCGAGCGACATCGAGCGCGAGATCCGCGTGACCGCGTTCCTGAACGGGCAACCGCCGGATTTGAGCCCGGCGAGCAGGCGCGCCGCGGCCGAGCGGATGGTGGAGCAGAGGCTGGTGCGGCACGAGCTCGAGGCCAGCCGCTATCCGGTGCCGCAGCCCGCCGAAATCGAGCCCACGCTGGCGGCCTTCCGGCAACGCTATTATCCGGCCGAAGCCGATTACCGGAGCGCGCTTGCCCGTTACCGCATCGGCGACCGGGACGTGAGAGACGCGCTGCTCTGGCAGCGCACGCTGTTGCAGTTCGTCGATGTGCGCTTCCGCCCGGCGGTGCAAATCACCGGAGAAGAAATCCAGAAGTATTTCGACACCGTGCTGGCGCCGCGGGTGCGCGCGGCCGAGCCCGGGAAAACGATCTCGCTCGACGATTATCGCGACCGGATCGAAGACATTCTGGCGGGCCAGCGCGAAGACCGCGAAATGGACAACTGGCTGCGCGAGGCCCGGCGCCAAACGCCGATCGTCTACCACGATGAGGCGCTCCAATGAAACGCCGCCTCCTGAAGATTGCGGCTTACACAGCGGCGGTGGCACTGCTGACGGCGGTGGCTGGTGTGTTGGTGCTGCGCAGCGATTGGTTTCGCGGCAAGGCGCGCGCCTGGCTGGTGAGCTCGATCGAAACCGCAACTGGCGGGCGCGCCGAAATGGGCGCGTTTCGATTCGATTGGAGGGCCCTGCGGGCCGAGGCCGACTCCTTTGTACTGCACGGCACCGAGCCCGCCGGCAAGCCGCCGCTGTTTCGCGCCGCCTCCATCGCGGTGGGGTTGAAGATCGTTTCGCTGGTGAAGCGCGATATCGACATTCGCTCGCTCGACGTGGAAGCGCCGCGGATCGCCCTCATCGTCGATGCGAACGGCCGCACCAACCTGCCGCAACCGAAAATCCACGGCCTGCGCGGCGACGCCATGACGTCGATTCTCAAGCTCGCCATCGGCCGTTTCCGCATCGAGCATGGCGAGTTTCAGGTGGAATCGCATTCGAGCTTCCCATTCACGGCGCAGGGGCGGAACCTCGAAGCAGCGCTGATTTACGATGCCGCCGGTCCGCGCTACCGGGGCAATATCGCCATCGAGCCTCTGGAATTCGCCGCCCCGGGCGTCGCCCAAACGGCGGTCGCCATCGCCGCGTCGTTCGTCCTCGAAGCCAATCGCATCGACGTCACTGCCGCCAGCTTCGCCGCCAGCAAATCGCGGGTAAGCCTGGCTGGACAGATTGAGAACCTGGCCGCGCCGCACGGCCGGTTCGAGTTTCAGGCGCGCCTGGATAACGGCGATGCCGGACGCATTTTCGAGACCCAGTTGCTCGAGCGCGGCACGGCGGAGGTGAAGGGCACCGCCGTCTGGCGCGGCGGCGCCGATGTTTCGATCGCCGGGCATCTGGTCGGCAGCGGCCTGGAATATCGCGATTCGAGTATCCGCCTGTACAATTTCACGGCTTCCGGCCCTCTCACTTCCGATTTGCGCAGCGTCACCGTGCACCCGATGCGGCTTTCCGGCGAGGCTGTGCTGAGCGGCCAGTCGTTTCCCGTCGAGGCCACCATGGCCGCAGCCGTGCTGCGCGGCGTCGATCTGGAGTTGCGCCAGGTCCTGATCGCCACCTTGGGTGGCAGCTACACCGGCGCCATCGGACTGCGCGCCTTCAATCGCTACACGGTGAACGGCGCCGTGGCCGGTCTCGACGTGCGCCGCGTGGCGAGACTCGCCATCCCCGCGCCGCTGCCCTGGGACGCCACGGCCGGCGGCTCGTTGCAAATGGAAGGCTCGTTCAACAACCCGCGGGCACTGCATTTGATTACCGCGCTCCAGATCGGGCCGGCTCCGGCAGGGCCGCCGGTGGAAGGCGAAGTCAGCGCGGATTGGGATTCGCCGAGCGGCATCCTGAATCTCGGGCATTCACGGCTCAGCCTGCCGCACTCGCGCGTTGCGATCTCCGGCGCCGCCGGCCGCGAACTGAGGGTCCACCTGGAGACGCGCGACCTGGGCGAGTTGCTGCCGGCTTTAGGTGAGCGCGCGGCGGCGCTGCCGGTGAAGCTGATCGGCAGCGCGGCGACGTTCGATGGAACGGTGATTGGCAGCCTGGACCATCCGCAGATCCAAGGCCGCGTGCAAGCGGGCGCCTTCACATATGCGGACCGCGCGTTCGATGCGTTCGACACCGCGGTCACGGCTTCGCCGGACAATGTCCGGCTCGATCATGCGACGCTCGCCCACGGGGGCCTGCGCGCGCAGTTCTCGCTGGCCGTGGCGTTGCACGATTGGGAAACAGGCGACCGCAGCGATATCTTCGGCAACGCCACCATCCATGACGCGCCAGTAGCCGAGTTGGTCGCGATGGCCGGCGGCGCGCCGGCATCGGCCACCGGCACGCTCAAGGCCGCGCTCGCGATCAGCGGCGTGACGGGCGATCCGATTGTGCAGGCCGATCTCGATGCCGCCGATGGCGACATCGGAGGAGAGCCCTTCGACCGCATCACTGGCCACGCGCGGTACCGCGCCGGCACGCTGGAGCTTTCCGCGTGCGAGATTCGCGCCGGCGCCAAACAGATCCGCGTGGATGCCAGCTTCGCCCATTTGCCGGGCCGGTTCGACACCGGCGCACTGCGGTTTCAGATTTCGACCAACGCCATGCCGATCGAGCAGGTTCACCTCCTCGAAGCCGCGCGGCCCGGCGTGAAGGGCACCGCCCAGGTGCAGGCACATGGCGCCGTCGATATCGTCCCTCCGGAGAACGGGCGTCCCGGATTTCGCATTCGGGATTTGCACGCCCAGGTCACCGGCCAAAAGCTCCGCTTGGCCGGCGGCGATTTGGGCAACCTGCGTCTCACTGCCGAAACCGAAGGCGGCGCGTTGCGGACGCACCTGGAATCGGACTTCGCCGATTCTTCGATCGTCGGCGATGGCCAATGGCGCCTGGCGGACGATTACCCCGGCAGCGCCACCATACGCTTCACCAAGGTGGACCTGGCCCAGTTGCGTGGGTGGCTGGCGCCCGAAGGATCGCTGGCCGGTCTGGCCGGTGCGGTGGAAGCCTCGCTGCGCGTGGATGGCCCCGCGCTCACGCCGCGGGCGATGACGGCGGAGTTGCGGATTACGCGTCTGGAAATCGCGCCCGCCGCCACCACCGGTCTCGCACCCGCCGCTTTCGCGCTGCGTAACTCCGGCGACATCGTCGTCGGCATGGCCGGCTCGACCGTCACCGTGGCGTCGGCGCGGTTCACCGGGCACAACACCGATCTTAGCGTCACCGGCCGCGTGTCGCTGGGCCAGAAGAACCCGCTCGACCTGCGCGTGGCCGGCCGCGCCGACCTGGCGTTGGTGCACGATCTGGACCGCGGCCTCACCGCCTCCGGCATGCTGAAGGCGGACGCCACCGTGCGCGGGGCTCTGGCAGCGCCGCAAATCGCCGGCCGCCTGGAATTCTCGGGAGCGGGGTTCAACATCAGCGACGTATCGAACGGCATCTCGAACGCGAACGGCGTCCTGCTGTTCAGCGGCGACCGCGCCTCCGTCCAGAGTTTCACCGGCGAAACCGGCGGCGGCAAAATCGAGCTCAGCGGTTTCGCCGCTTACGGCGCCGAGGGGCCGACCGTGTTTCGCCTGCACGCCCGCGTCATGCAAGTGCGCGTGCGCTATCCGGAAGGCGTCAGCACGGTGGCCAACGCGGACCTGCGTTTCACCGGCACCACCGCCAGCAGCATCCTCTCCGGCACCATCACCGTGCTGCGCACCGGCTTCAATCCACAGTCGGATTTCAGCTCGCTGCTGGCGCAGTCCTCCGAGCCGGCGCGCACGCCGGCGGCCCGTCCCGGCCTGCTCGGCGGTCTCACTTACGATATCCAGGTCTCCACCGCGCCGGATATCCAGGTGCAAAGCGCCCTCGCCCAGGATGTTCAGGTGGAAGCCAACCTCCGCCTGCGCGGCACCTACACCAGTCCCGCCGTGTTGGGCCGCGTCAACATCACGCATGGCCGGGTGGTCTTCTTCGGCACGCGGTACAGCATTTCGCAGGGATCGGTCTCGTTCTTCAATCCGGTCAACATCGATCCGGTGCTGGATGTGGATCTGGAGACCAAGGCCCGCGGCATCCAGATCACCCTCAACGTTTCCGGCCCGCTCAGCAAGCTGAACCTGACGCCGCGCTCGGACCCGCCGCTGCAATTCAGCGAGATCGTGGCGCTGCTCGCCACCGGCCGCACCCCCACCGACGAATCGTCGCTGTACGCCGGGGAGAACACCGCCGCGCCCGCCTGGCAGCAGTCCGCCGGTTCGGCGCTGTTGGGCGAAGCCATCTCGAGCCCCGTCACCGGCCGCTTGCAGCGCTTCTTCGGCGTCAGCCGCCTGCGCATCGATCCCACTCTGCCCGGCACAGAATTCAACGGGACAGCGCGCGTCACCCTGGAGCAGCAGGTGACGCCCGACATCACGTTCACTTACATCACCGACGTCACCACCAGCAACCCGCAGGTAGTCAGCGTAGAATGGGCTTTCGCCAAGCAGTGGTCCGTAGTGGCGCAGCGCGACGAAAACGGCCTGGTCGGCATGGACATTCTTTTCAAGAAACGGTTCTGAGATGGACGATCCGGCGAGCGAGGGCTTGCGTCGCGAAATAACCGCTCCCTTTGGTCGCGGCTCCGATGCGCTCAGAGCGACTCGGCGCGGGGAGCGGTTGGCGCCGGGTGAATTGGTCATTGCATGACAAGCCCTGACCTTTCGAAATCGCGCGTTCCCTGGCTGCGCTGGGCGGCGGTGCTAATCCCGGCTGTGTTGCTGCTGGCCTTTCCGCCCGCCGGACTGAACGCAAAGCAAGATCATCTGCTGGCGGTATTCGTCGCCACCATCGTCGCGCTGGTGGCGCAGCCGGTGCGGATGGGCGTGAGCTGCGTGATAGCCATGACCGTGCTGGCATTGACCCGCACGCTGCCGCCGGCGCAAGTGCTTTCCGGCTTCGCCAACGTCACCGTGTGGCTGATCTTCACGGCTTTCCTGTTTTCCCGCTCGTTCACCGAGACTGGCCTGGGCAAGCGCATCGGGTACCTGTTCATCCGCCGGTTCGCGCGCACGCCGCTCAGCCTGGGCTATTCGCTGGCCGCCGCGGACCTGGTGCTGGCGCCCTTCATCCCTTCCGATACCGCGCGCGGTGGCGGCGTGATTTACCCGATCGCGCGGAGCGTGGCTGTCGATTTCGGCTCGGAGCCGGGTGGCCCCACGCGCTCAATCGGCGCGTTCCTGATTCTGGTTTGTTTTCATACCACGTACGTGGCCTCGGCCATGTTCCTCACCGGCATGGCCGCCAATCCTTTGATCGCGGATTTCGCCCGCCAGTATGCCCACGTCGAGCTGACTTGGATGCGCTGGGCCACCGGCGCCATCGTGCCCGGCCTGTTGACGCTGACGATTGTCCCGTGGCTGCTGAAGCGGTGGTGCCGGCCGGCCATCCGCGATACCGCACCGGCGCGCGCGTTTGCCGCCGCCGAGCTGGCGCGCATGGGCCCGCTTTCCCGCCGCGAGAAGTGGCTGGTGGGAATCATGCTGGCGGTGATGGCCGGATGGGTCACCTCGCCCTGGCACGGAATCCCCAATGCGTTCGTCGCGCTGGCCGGCCTTTGCGCGATTCTGCTGGCGCGCGTGCTGGCCTGGGACGATCTGCTGGACGAGAAGAAAGCCTGGGACGCGCTGATCTGGTTCGCGCCGCTCATCATGATGTCGGATGCGCTTTCGAGCGGCGGTGCCATCGGCGTGCTCTCGCATTCGCTGTTCCGCGCCTACGCCAGCTTGCCCTGGATGATGGTAGGGCTGGCGCTGGCGGTGACTTATCTTTACGTGCACTATGGTTTCGCCAGCATGACGGGGCACATCATGGCGCTGTATCCCGGCTTTCTGGTAGCCATGTTGGCCGGCGGCGTGCCGCCAATGTTAGCCGCGCTGGTGCTGGCGTACTTTTCCAACTTAAACGCCGGCATAACTCATTACGGCACCGGCTCGGCACCGGTCTACTTCGGCTCCGGCTATGTAAGTCAGGCGGATTGGTGGCGATGGGGATTCTGCATTTCCTTAGTCAACTTGGTGATCTGGCTGGGCGTGGGCTTCTGGTGGTGGAAGGTGCTGGGATTGTGGTGAGACTCCGGGCGCGCGCGCCTTCATGAAACGGCGCCGCCGGCTCAAAGGCAATTAACGATTTCACTCTGGATTTTGACCCAGAGGGCTCCATGGGCAGGCGCGGCATAGTGCCTCCTCCGCCGCACGGGGGCGGCGGAGACTCGCCAGGCGCCAATCCGGCCGAGCCCGAAGTCGCCAGCCTCTTCACCGCCCTTCAGGAACAGCTCGGACTCAAGCTGGAGCAGAAAAAAGGCCCGCTCGATCTGCTGGTCATCGACCACTCCGAAAAAGCGCCGCTGGAGAACTGACCGCGCCGCCAACCTTTGTCGCCTTACGCGGCGCTGAGCGGCCGCCGAACAGACCTACGCCTGCTGTTGGGCGAGTGGGCCGATCAACGGCAGAACCGTCGTCTTCCCCTGGAAGGTGGTGATCAACAGATAGATCCACAGCACGAAGCACGCCAAGTTGTACAGAGAGTGGATGCTGAAGGCGATGAACCACAGGTGCAGGATCCCAAACACGATGCCGAGCGCAATCGAGCCGGCCACCGTAGCCACGAAAAGAAAGATGGATTGGAACGCGTTGAAGCGGACGGTCTTGTTCTGGTTGTAAGGCGCGATCACCAGAAACACAATCGCCGGTATCAGCAGATAACAGAGTGCCGAAGCGACGTTACTCGCCATCGGCGCAGCGCCCACCACGGGCGGCGGCGCGCCTGCTCCCGGCGGCGGTGTCGCCCCCGCGCCCACCGGAGCGCCACACTTGGGACAGAATGCCCCCTCAGCTTGAGTACCACAGCTTGCACAAAACGGCATAAGACAACCTCCTTAAGAACTCGCACCAAATCCGGCTGGATAGGAGCAGCCTATTTTCCCAACCCGCCATGCAAGGCGTTCAGGAACTGTGCGGTCCACCCGCCCAGCCACATTACCACAGCCGCAGCGCCATAGGCCAGACCCGCGCGCGTAATCCACATCTGCGCGGCTGCCCGCGAAGCCGGCCGCCGGCCGGGCGCCACTGCGGCGTACCCGAGCAGCGCCACGGCGATCCCCAGCGCGCCCAAAACCAAAACTGGTCCCGCCGGCATAACGTGCCAGGCGGCGCCCAGGTTCCCATGCAATGCCAGCACGGTGCTGCGGCTGAGGCCGCAGGTTGGGCAGGGCAGCCCGGTGGCACGGCGAAAAGCGCAGGCGACCAGGATGGGCCTGCCCATGAAGTAGACCCGCTCCAGGTCGGCGGCCAGCAGGACGCGCGCCAGCGCGGCATCGACCAGAATGGTCGCGCCCACCACCGTCGCCAGAGGGGACCGCAAGCCAGCCGAATCCATCACATTCCCTGCGGATTGTTGACCACGTAACAGTTCACGGCCTTGTCATGCAGCGTCTGGCCGCGCTCGTCCCACAAGGGCCAGAGCATATCGAGCGCCGGCAGGAATGGGACAAACGACAGCGCCACGCGCACCACCAGGCGGAGGAAGGCCGTACCCTGCGAGAGCAGGTTGCCGGAAGCGTCCACGACCTTAACGTGTACCACGCCCTGCCCGATGGAGTAGCCGCGTTGCGCAACCAGGTATACGCCGTTATACAGGCCGACCACCAGAGTGGCAACGGGGAACAGAAGGAAGAACATGCAGCACATGCTGGAACCGGCGCCGTGGCCAGCCAACCCGGCGATGCCGGCCAGCATCGCAGCGGCGAAGAAATACAGAATTGCCATGCCGACGCCCACCAGCAGGCTGTCGATGAGAAAGCCGACCACGCGGTTACCCCAAGTGGCGTACCCGGCGGCGAACACCGCGGGGTAGGCTGCGGCGGGAACGACCGGCGTCGCTGGCGTTGCGGCAAACGGCTGCGCCGCTCCGCAAGCAGGGCAATAGGCCGTGCCATCGGCCATGGACGAACCGCAATGTGAGCAGAACATGTTTTTTTCGCTTACTGAGGATTTACATTACATCTTTTACGGCCTGGAGGGAAGCGAAATCAGCGGCCGGGAGGGCCCAACACCACCAGCGGGATGATGGCGCCCAGCACGGCGCCCACTATCAGCGCCGCATTGCCCGCGCCGAGGAAGGAAGCCAGCAGGCCGGCCAGCGACCCCAGCCCTGCGCCTACCACGGCGATCATGATTCGTTTGCCCATGAACAGTCGGGTCGTCGGCCGCTTTCGACAGCGGGAGCAATCCAGCCTATTTCTTGTCCGGCTGGCCGGTGATAAAGACGGTATCGCCCGGATGGACCAGCTTATAGCGGTCGCGAATTTCGAGCTCCTGCTCGGAGGGATCGTTCTGCAGGCGGCGGATGTGGTCTCGCTTGCGCTCGATCTCGCGGGCCAACTGCGCGTTGCGGTCTTCCAGGCGCTTGATTTGCTCTTGCCGGGCCAGCACGGCGGGAATGCCCCGCGCTCCGCCGAGAGTCGCCGCCACATAGGCGGCGGCCATCAGGAAGACCACAATATATGCAGTTCGGCCGAACGGCGCTTTCATCAAACAGTGCCCTGGAAGATAATAGTAACACCGCGGTGAAATTCTTCCACGCACTTTTTTCATGACAGACAAAATCGTGGTCTTCAGCACCTGCGCTTCCGAAGAGGAAGCGGAAAAGCTGGCCCGTTCGGTGGTGGAGCTAGGACTGGCGGCGTGCGCCAGCATTGTACCGAACGTGCGCAGCTACTACCGCTGGCAGGGCGCGGTGGAGTCGGCCGGCGAGTACCTGCTGGTGATCAAATCGGCGCGGTGGCAATTCGCGGCTCTCAGCGCCGCTCTGGAGCGGATGCACTCCTACGAAGTGCCGGAGGTGCTGGCGGTGCCGGTGGTGGCGGGGTCGGCCCCCTACCTCGCCTGGCTCGATGCGAGCCTTGGCGCCGGGAAGGAGGACGCTTCCCAGTGACGGCCGCAGGTTCCTCCGGCCGGCTCGATCCGTGCCTGGCGCTGATCTTCGATATGGATGGGGTGGTGATCGATTCCAACCCGGCGCACCGGGAGGTCTGGGCGGCTTACAATCGCAGCTACGGCCTCGAGACCACCGGGGCCATGCTGCAGTGGATGTACGGCAAGCGCAACGATGAAATCGTGCGCCATTACTTCGGCGAGGACCTTTCGAGCGAGGAAGTAGCGCGACGTGGCGCGGCCAAGGAGCGGTTGTTTCGCGAGACGGTTGCCGGCCGGGTGGAGCAGATGCTGGTGCCGGGTCTGCCCGCGTTCCTGCGCCAGCACAACGGCGCCCGGATGGCGGTGGCCACCAACGCGGAACCGGAAAACGTGGCGCTGGTGCTGGATCAAGGCGGTATCCGCCCGTATTTCCAGGTGGTTGTGGATGGGCACCAGGTGCGGAAGCCAAAACCCGACCCGGAAATCTACCGGCTGGCAGCCCAGCGGCTGGGGGTTGCCGCGTCGAATTGTATCGTCTTTGAGGACTCGAAGTCGGGTGTCCAGGCGGCCCGCGATGCGGGGATGAGGATAGTAGGAATATTAACTACGGAAGATAACTTGCCGTATGTTAACATTTGTGCCAATAATTTCTTAAGCGAGAATTTGCACGCATGGCTCGCTGCCCAACAGTGCGTGTCTTGAAAGGCTTAGCGCTGCTATTGGTCGCCCTGGCGGCGTCCAGAAGCGGCTTAGCCCAGACTGCGCTGACACTCGGCGAGCTAAACGCCCGCACCCCGCGGGACTACGGCGCGGTGCATGCGCGCCAGGAAGTGTCGATTCGCGGCACGGTGAACGCGCTGCCTTTCCATTTCCCCGAGTACACCATTCTGACCATCCAGGATGGCACCTCGGGAGCGGCCTTGCATACGCCGTCAACGTCGACCCTGCTGGACGCTTTGCTCCCGGGGGATGTGGTGGAAGCCAGCGGGAGCGTCATCACCCTCGCCGGAATGGTGATGGTGGACGTAGGGAGCATAAAGAAGGTGCTCCGCGCAGCCGGGTTCCAGGCAGCCACCGCGTCCATTGAGGACCTCCAGCGGTTCAAGGCCCTGGGCAGGTTGGCGCGGGTGAAGGGACACCTGATCGGAAGAGGCTCCACCACCGCCGGCCCCTACTTGATGATCGGCTCGGACAAGGATTTCTACCGGATTTTCTTCCCCGTTCGAGACGAGCGTCTCTATCCGGCGCTGCCGGCGATGGCGCCCGGAGATGAAATCGAAACGGTTGGCGTAGCTTTCCAGTACGCCGCGGGAAGGCCTCCCTACAATCGGGGCTACGAACTGCTGGCGACCGAGCCGCCGGTGGTAGCGCCCGCGGCCTCCGGCTGGTGGTGGTCGCCGCTGGTTGTGTTGGCGACGATGCTCGTGGTGGCGGCCGTGGTGCTGCTGATGGGCGCCCGCGAGCGGCGTTTGCGCCGTCAGCGGGAACTGCTGCGAAGGACGTATCAACTGGGAGAGGAGATTTTTGGGGCGGCATCCATCGGACAGATCCAGAAACGTCTGGACGATGCCCTGCCGGTGGTATTGGGAGTGACCCGGGTGCGTCTATACCGGTACAACCGGAGCGCCAAGCAGCTCGACGCGGTGAGCGCCGCGTCCGGCGAGCCGGGCACGATTTCGCTCTCCGCGCCCACCGGCGGTCCGCACGCGGGGGCGGTGGCCTGCTTCCACTACCGCAGTTTGCTGGCGATACCCGACGTGAGCCGCAGTCCTTTCCCGGTCGCAGCGGGCGAAGGGCAGCCGAGTCCCAAGTCGCTTCTGTTCGTCCCGATGATTGCGCAGGGCGAGGTGGTGGGCGTGCTGGAACTGGACCAGGACGACCGGGTGCGCGATTTTTCGGCCGCCGAACAATCGCTCGGGCAGCATCTGGGCAACCAGGTTGGCGTGGCGCTGCGGATGCTGGATCAGCGCTCGGTGCAGGAGCAGCTTTCGCGCACCGAAAAACTGGCGGCGGTAGGCCGTTTGATTTCGAGCATCGTGAACGAACTGGAGGCGCCGCTGGCATCCATCCAGGAACTGGCGGACCAGGCGCGGGAACGTGTGCGGCAGGCGCCGGGGGAGCGTGAAGTGGCGGCGATCGAGGTCGAGGCGCAAAAGGCCGCCTCGGTGGTGGCGCGGCTGGTCACCTTCGCCTCATCCGAGCAAGTCGAGGCGCGCCCGGTTGCGGTGGGCGACCTGCTGCGGCGCCTGATCGATTTCCGCGAAGGCGACTGGAAAGCTTCCGGCATCCGGGCGCGCGACCTGGTTTTTCGCGAGCCGCTGAAGGTGCTGGGGTCGCATGGACAACTGGAGCAGGTGTTCCTGAATCTGCTGGTGCATGCGGAACAGGCGCTGGCCGACGCCCCGGAGAAGACCCTGACTATTCGCACCAGCGTTCTCGCCAAACGGCTGCTGGTGGAGGTTTCGTTTTCGGCGCCGGGCGAGTGGCGCAATGCGGAGGAGACCGCGGCCGTGCTCGGGCTCACGCAAAGCGTGGTGGCCGGCCATGGCGGCGAAGTGCGACTGATCGAGAAGAAAGACGCCGAGCCGCGCTTCGAGGTGGAACTGCCGCTGGCGCCGCGCGAACGCTCCACGGCCGCCGCGGCAAGCGGACCCGAGGACGCTCCGCGGCGCATGACGGCACTGGTGATCGAACCCGACGAAACGGTCGAACGGCAGTTGGTGGCCCTGCTGGAGCGTAGCGGCGCGCGCGCGATACCGGTGAATAATGCCGACACCGCGCTTGAACTGGCAGGCCGCGCCCGCATCGACTTGGCTCTCTGTTCAGTACATGCCCCCGGCTTGAACTGGGTCGAGCTGTCCGAACGCATGCGGCCCCGCGTGGGCGCGTTCGTTCTGATGCCGGACCGATATGACGCCGAGCTGGCAGCCGACTTCGAGGGCGACAATTGCTTCGTCCTTCCCAAGCCGGTCCAGGAGGCGGCATTGACCGACATCCTGGACTTCGCCGAGCGCGCCCCGCTGGCTAAAGTCGTTTCCATCAAGAACGGCGTCGCGTAGAAGCTCGAGCCGCAGCGCCGGTTCTCCTCCAGAAGACCAGATTCCGCACAACTTGCGCCGCAACTACGCCGGACGCAGCAACCGCTCAACTCGCGGTGCGGAAAGACCCAAAAAGGTCCTGAGAAGGGACGCGCGGACGATCGACTCTATATTCGATGGAACAACGTCCCATGGTTGGCGGCAGAGCACTCTCTCGCGTTCGGATCTGGCTGATGCCGCTTGCGTGCCTGTGCCTGGCATCGACGGGCCTCAACGGCGCCGGGGGCGCCTGGACCGGGCAGCAGGAGTTGACTGCTTCCGATGGCGCGATGGGGGACCAATTCGGTGGCTCGGTGTCGTTGAGCGGGGACACGGCGGTGATCGGGGCAGCAGACAGGAATGCCTACCAGGGAGCCGCGTACGTGTTTGTGCAGAGCGGCGGCGTATGGAGCCAGCAGCAGGAGCTGATTGCCTCCGATGGTGCCGGGAGCGACGCTTTCGGCAATTCCGTGTCGGTGAGCGGGGACACGGCCCTGATCGGGGCTTCCGGCAAGAATTCCGGCCATGGAGCCGCGTACGTGTTTGTCCGCACCAGCGGAGTGTGGACCCAGCAGCAGGAGCTGACCGCTTCCGATGGCGCGGCGGGCGACAATTTCGGCTGGTCCGTGTCGCTGAGCGGGAACATGGCACTGATCGGGGCTCCCGACAAGTCGAGCTATCAGGGAGCCGCGTACATGTTCACGCTCAGCGGCGGGGTGTGGCGCCAGCAGCAGAAACTGCGTGCCTCGGATGGCGCGGTGGGAGATAAATTCGGCTACTCCGTGTCGGTGAGTGGCAACACGGCGATCGCCGGAGCTGTTGGCAAGAATAGCTCCGAGGGAACCGCGTACGTGTTTGTGCAGAGCGGCACAGCCTGGGCCCAGCAGCGGGAGCTGACCGCATCCGACGGCGCGGCTGGCGACTGGTTCGGTGGTTCCGTGTCCGTGAGCGGGAACACGGCGCTCATCGCGGCTCGGGCCAAGACCATCAATTCACAAGCCCAACAGGGGGCCGCGTACTTGTTTATGCAGAGCGGTGGGACTTGGAGCCAGCGGCAGGAGCTGACTGCCTCCGATGGCGCGGCGGGCGACTCCTTCGGCGGCTCCGCGTCGTTGAGCGGAGACACGGCGGCGATCGGCGCTTTGGGCAAGTCTGACTATCAGGGAGCCGTGTACGTATTTGTGCAGAGCGGCGGAGCGTGGAGCCAGCAGCAGGAGCTGACTGCCTCTGATGGCGCCGCGTACGATGAATTCGGCTGGTCCGTGTCGCTGAACGGGGGCTCGGTGCTCGTCGGGGCTTTTGACAAGGCCGTCAATTGGCGAGGCTTCCAGGGAGCCGCGTATGTGTTCGCCGCGACACCCATCGCCACCGGCATCGGCATGTCGGGCGGAGGCGCCAATATCGCGCAGAACGCCTGGATTTCTATCTACGGCTCCAGCCTGGCGCCTGCCAGCGTGGGCACGGGCCTCACCTGGAGCGCGGCGGACTTCCCGTTCGGCCAGATGCCGACCCAGTTGCAGGGCGTCAGCGTCACCGTGAACGGCAAGCCGGCTTACATCTACTACGTCAGCGCCACACAGGTGAACGTGCTCACGCCGCTCGATCCGGCCACCGGCCCGGTCGCCGTGACGGTGAACAATGGCACCACCACCAGCGCCGCGCTTACCGTCAACCTGCAAATGGCGTCGCCGGGATTCCTGCGTTTCGGCGACGGCATCCACATTGCCGCGCTGCACGCCAATTACAGCTACCTGGGGCCGGCCTCCCTGTCGGTGCCGGGATACACATTCACACCCGCCACGCCGGGTGAGACCATCCTCCTATTCGGCGATGGCTTCGGCCTGCCGGTTTCCACGCTGACAGCAGGATCGGATGTGCAGACCGGCGCGCTCCCCACCCCCTGGCCGCAGATCACCATCGGCGGGACGACGGCCACGGTGCAGTACGCCGGGCTGATCAGCCCGGGGCTGTACCAGATCAACGTGGTGGTGCCATCCAATGCCGCGAACGGCGACAACCAGGTGATCGCGACCTACGGCGGCGCGAGTTCACCCACCGGAGCTATGGTCCCGGTTTCCCAGTAGGACAGACGATCGGGGCTTGACGTCTGTCAACGTGTCGTGTTAGCGTGCGACAAACCACGAAAGGCGATGGTCTTACAGGCTACGCTCCCAGATGCTGCGCCAGAAAGGGCAGGCCACGTTTGCCCCAGAAGCCGTGTGGGCCATCGAAGACTTCCAGTTCGGTGCGCTCGGCGGCGCCAAAGACTTCGTAGACTTTCTTCACGCGGTCGAAGCTCGCGCGGGTCGCGGCGATGGGGAAGATATCGTCGTGTAGTCCGCCTTCGGCAAACAGTGCGCGCGGCGCCACCAGGCCCGCCACGTCGTACATCTCCGCCCAACTGAGAATACCCGGCACGTAATTATCGATGCAATGCGACACGCTCATGATGCTGTCGCGGAAGGTGTTGAGGGATGAGCTGGCCAGCGCGGCGCGAACTCTGGTATCGAGCGCGGCGGTGAACAGCGTGCACGTTCCGCCGCCGGAACAGCCCAGGCAGCCAACCCGCGCGGCGTCCAGTTCCGGGCGGGTGGTGATCCAATCGATGGTGCGCATGGTGTCATAAACACGCCAGCCCAGAATCGTCTGACCGAGCAGCAGCGCCGAGCCGCCGGCCGGCTGGCAGGCAGTGGCTGTCAGGCCTTTGGCTTTGGTGATGGCGTCGCGGCGGCAGCCGAAAGCCATCGGTTCGATGGCCACCGCGGCCATGCCGTGTTCGACGATCTGGATGGCGTAATCGTACTCGTAAGGGCCTTTCACCGCGCGGTCGCGGCCATGTTCGTCGATGCCGACAAGGTCGTCCACGCCGCGGCCGTGGCCGGGAATCGCGATCACCGCGGCATATGGCCCGCTCCTCTTGGGTGTCAGCAGGTAACCGATCACCCAGACGCCGGGCCGGCTCTCAAAGACGAACTTCTCGCGCCGGTAGGCGGGATACTCGCGGACCTCCAGCGTCTGCGCGTGGAGCGGCGTACGCTCGGCGGGGAAGCCCCCCACCAGCTCGGCGATTTTGGCGCGTAAGCCGCGCTGCCAGTCTTCGGCCTCGGCCCGGGTCGTGGCGCGGAAAGTCATCCGCAGCGGGGCGGCGTCATGCAGTTTCATGGTGTAGAGCACCGGGTCGAAGCCGGCAGTGTCCACTCTGCTCTCAAAGCCGTCGAGAGCGCCGGTGTACTGGGGTGAACTGTCCTGGGCGGGACCCTTGTCCAGGGTCGCCGCACCAACCACGGCGAGTTTGCCGAGATCGCGTCGCGTCATGGTCCAATCATATCGCCCGCGCCGAGCCGCGGCGATCAGGTGTTTCGCCGCTTCGAAACAGTAGTTAAGATAGGTGGGGAGACCAGATTGAAGAAGCTCGCCGTGCTGGTGCTGGTGGTGGCAGCCGCCATAATCGTATGGGGAATTCTGCGCAAGAGCCGCCCGCCGGCAGTCGGCTTCGCACGCGTCCAGCGGCAAACCCTGGTGAGTACGCTGCCCACCAATGGAAAGGTTGAGCCGTATGAATGGCGGCCGGTGCGCGCCGAAACTGCCGGCTTGCTGAGCACCTTGGCGGTGCACGAAGGCGAGCTGGTGGCGCAAGGTGAGGCGCTGGCCGAGATCAGCGACCCCGCGCGCGCCACCGATCTGGAAGCTGCCCAGGCGCGGGTGGATGAGGCGCGCGCCCATCTGGCCTCGCTCGAACAGGGCGGCAGGCCGGCGGAACTTACCGAGATCGACAACAGCTTGGCGCGGGCCCGTTTCGAGCTGGAGAAGGAACAGAAGGATCATGCCGCGTTGCAGCGCTTGCAGGCAAAGGAGGCCGCTACCGCCCGCGAGGTGCAGGAGGAAGCCGACAAGGTGCGGCAATCGCAGATTGAAATCGATGGCCTGGAGAAGCGGCGCAAGGCGCTTGTGGGCGCGACCGACGTGGACGCCGCACGAGCGCGGCTGGCGGATGCGCAAGCCGCGCTGAACGCGGTCCGCGCGCGCGCCGCGGCGGCCGTGCTGCGCGCGCCGCTGGCAGGCCAGGTCTACGGGCTGGTGTTGCGGCCGGGCGCCTATCTGGCCGCGGGCGATCTGCTGGCCAACGTGGGACGCCTCGACCGGGTGCGCGTCTGGGTGCATGTCGACGAGCCCTTGCTCGGCCGCGTGGCGCCCGGCCAACCGGTCACCATCACCTGGGAAGCGCTCCCCGGAAGGCAGTGGCGCGGTGCGGTCGAGAAAATGCCGGCTGCCATTCAGCCGCTGGGTTCGCGCCAGGTGGGCGAAGTAGTCTCCGTGATCGACAACCCCGGCCGCGAACTGTTACCCGGCACCAACGTGGACGCCGAGATTCGCACCGGGGTCGCCGATAACGCACTGGTAATTCCCAAGGAGGCGCTGCATCACGATGCCGTCGGCGATTGGGTGTTCCGCCTGGAGGGCGACCACGTGGCGCGGCGCGTGGTGAAGACCGGCAACACCACCGTGACCCAGGTGCAAGTAACCGCGGGCCTGGCCGAGGGCGATGCCGTGGCCATGCCCACCGATGTGCCCCTGGCCGATGGCGTGCGCGTCACTCCGACCATGTAGTGGAGCGGACCTGCCCCATAAGGCGCTAACTTGAGGGCCTCCGGACTAGTAACGTTTCGCCTTTGCTCGTTTCTTAAGCCCGGTCAGTGATACGTTAGTGCCGATGGGCGGACGCCCTCGTTCGCGCGCGACCCCCGGCCGCGCTCTTGCCGGCCGGCCAACCGGTGAATCGCTGAGCCCAGCCACCGCATCATTGGAGTGACTGCCCACTCAGGAAGAATCCCACATGATGCCTCAACGTTCACACTCCCTTGTGCCGATATTATGCGGCGCGGCCCTTGGCGCCGGCCTCGTATACGCCGCGCTGCCTGCCGGCGCTAAAGTCGAGACCGGCCAGGCGTCGTTCACGGATTATCGCCGCCAGCATCCGGGGGCCGTGCGGAAGATTACGGTTGCCGATCTGCCGCAACCGTACGCCACCGAAGCGGTTGATAATGGCCCACACCTTATCCCGCGCCCCGCCGATGCCTGGCCGAAGGCGCTGCCCGGCTTCTCCGTGACCGAGTATGCCAGCGGTCTGACGAACCCGCGGCTGGTGCGTGCCGCGCCGAATGGCGATCTATTCGTGGTCGAGAGCGAGCCCGGCCGGATTCGCGTGCTCCGCGGCGTGGACGCCCACGGCCACGCGGAGAAAACCGAGGTTTACTCGACCGGACTGTCGCAACCGTTCGGACTTGCCTTCTATCCGCTCGGACCCAATCCTACCTATCTGTATGTCGCCAACACCGACTCCGTGGTGCGTTTCCCGTATCACAACGGCGATATGCAGGCCACCGGTAAGCCGGAAACCGTGGTGGCGAAAATCCCGGGTGGCGGACGTCTTCGCGGCGGCGGCCACTGGACGCGCGACCTGGCATTTTCGGTCGACGGCGCCAGGCTGTTCATCTCGGTGGGATCGCATTCTAACGTTGACGATGCGGACAACAACCCTGCCGAATTTCACCGTGCCGATATTCTGGTGGCGAACCCCGACGGCTCCGGGCTCGCAGTCTACGCCTGGGGAATTCGCAATGCGGTGGGAATTGCGGTGCACCCCCAGACCGGCCAGTTGTGGGCGTCGGTGAATGAGCGTGACAATCTGGGCGATAACCTGGTGCCGGACTACATCACGCATATCGAACCCGGCGGTTTTTATGGTTGGCCTTGGTTTTATATGGGGGGCCACTGGGATCCGCGTCACCAGGGGAAGCATCCGGAGTTGCAGTCCAAGGTGCTCACACCGGATGTGCTGCTGCAGCCGCACAACGCGTCGCTCGAGATGACATTCTACGAAGGGACGCAGTTTCCGGCCGAGTATCGCGGCGACATTTTCGCTTCGGAGCACGGGTCGTGGAATAAGGCTGTGCGGACCGGTTACGAAGTGATCCGGGTGCCGCTCGTAAACGGCCACGCCACCGGAGAGTACGAAGATTTTGTGACCGGCTTCGTGACGCCCTCCGGCGACGTCTGGGGCCGGCCAGTGGGAGTGACGGTGGCCAAAGACGGATCGCTGATCGTCACTGATGACGGATCGAACACGGTGTGGCGCGTGGCGTACGCGGGACGATAAGTAGGGCATGCTTCAGCTTGCCCACGCCCGCTGACGGGCGCGTTTCTTGACTGCTGCTCACGCCACCAGCGCCGGCCGGGATTCGAGATAATTCGAGCGCACCGCGAAATCGTACAGGCCGTTGCGGAAACGTGGATCGGCAATGCCGATCAGCACTTCGGCGCGCTGCCGCAGCGTCTTGCCGTGCAGATTCACCGCGCCAAATTCAGTCACGACGTAATGCACGTCGGCGCGCGAGGTGACTACGCCGGCGCCGGGGTCGAGCACCGGCACGATGCGCGAGACAGCGCCCTTGCAGGCCGTCGCCGGCAGCGCGATCACCGGTTTGCCGCCCTTCGAGCGGGCCGCGCCGCGCACGAAATCGAGTTGCCCGCCGAATCCGCTGTAGGGCCGCGTGCCGATCGAATCCGCGCAAACCTGACCGGTCAGATCCACCTGGATGGCCGAGTTGACCGCGATCATATTGTCGTTCTGCGCAATCACGAATGGATCGTTGACGTAGCTGGTGGGATGGAACTCGAACATGGGGTTGTTGTCGATGAAATCGAACAGCACCTGCGATCCAAAAATGAATCCCGCCACCACCTTGCCCGGATGGAGCGTCTTGCGCGCGCCGTTGATGACGCCCGCTTCGATCAGCGGCACCACCCCGTCGGGACACATTTCGCTGTGCATGCCCAGATCCTTGTGGCTGGTGAGGCGAGCCAGCACCGCGTTGGGAATGCCGCCGATTCCCATCTGCAGCGTGGCGCCATCGGGAATCAGCGAGGCCACGTGCTCCGCGATTCGCTCGTGCACCTCCGTCGGCGGCTCCTGATGGAGTTCGACCAACGGCCGGGACGTGGGAACGATGGCCGTGATCTGGCTGAGATGCAGGAACGCGTCTCCCAGCGCGCGCGGCGTGCGGTCGTTCATTTCCGCCACCACGATGCGCGCCCGCCGCGCTGCCGTCAACGTGCAATCCGCACCCACGCCCAGGCTGACGAAGCCGTGCTCGTCGGGCGGGCACACCTGCACGAAGGCGACGTCAATCGGCAACTGGTGCTCGAAGAGCCCTTCAATTTCGCTCAGACAGATCGGCGTGTAATCGCCGCGGCCCGCCGCCACCGCTTCCCTTACGTTGCCGCCCAGAAACAGGCCGTTGTGCCGGAAGTGGCCAGCGTATTCCAGCCGCGTATAGGCCAACGAGCTTAGCGTCAACATGTGGCACATCTCGACGTCCCGCAGCTCGTCGGCGCGTTCCACCAGCGCGTCCAGCAGCGTGACCGGAACGCCACACCCCTGCTGCACCCAGACCCGGTCGCCCGAGCGGACCAGCCCGACCGCACATTTCGCGCTCGTGGTCCTTTGTTTGTAATCAGATAACATGTTCATAACTATGCACCACCAAGAAGAGGTGTCTATGGCATGTAATCATTATAAATCGAGTGAAACAGACCTTCAACACTTTTTATGTGGGCATAAAGGAGGGTTATGACAGAGTGCGCGGCCTGCGAATGCTATATTGGTCGTTCTCTCATGGCGAATCCAAAATACGCCGCTTCCGACAAGCCGGTGCCGGTGGCTGAGCTGGTGGATACTCTCAGCGACGGGACCAAGGTGATGCGCCGTCTGCCCCGCATGCGCGCATGCGGCGAAAAGGACGAAAAAGGCAAGCTCTGCGCCGGCCACCTCAAGCGTTGGTATTTCTTTGGCGACGAAGTGAAGCGGAAGTTCGGCGCCGACGCCGAAATCTACCGCTGCGAGCATTGCAAAACGCTCTACCTTCCTAACCCCGGCGAGCAACCGCGCACGGGCACGCTCAGCTATTAGATAGTACTGAGTCGATGCAGCGCGGTCCAATGACCAATCGACCCATGCCGGCGCAGCGCCTCCGGCCCTGGAGTTTCCACATTTTCGTGAGACCGGTAGCACCGGCGGTCTTTGCCTTGCCGCCGGCGCTACCGAAAAACGAACCGCGCCACCGCGTTATGGCAGCGCGATCTCGAGCGGCGCCGATTGCGGCCCCTCTTTCCCGGTTGCGCCGACGGCGGCGACGGCATAGCGGTACGTCTTGCCGTGCTCGACGGTGTGGTCGGAATAGGTGGGAACCGCGCCGGTTTCGGCAATGCGCTCGAAGCCGCCGCCGGCGGGAGCGCGGTACACGCGGTAACCCTTGATGCCGGATTCATCGGCGGGATCCCACGCCAGCTCGATGGAGTTGGGCGCAGCCACCGCGCGCAGTCCAGTGGGCGCGGCGGGCGCCACCGCCTCCGGCGTCACTTCGAGCGGTTCGGAGAGATTGCTTTCGGCCGCGCGGTTGTCGCTTTGCGGGACGAAGGTCTGGACCAGGTACCGGTAGCGGGTGCCGATCTCGGCGGCCTTGTCGGTCCACTCAGCCTCGGTCACCTCGGCGACCTGATCGTATTTTTCCGAGGTCGCCAGCGCCCGCAGCACGCGGAAGTGGCCGCCGCGTGCGCGCCAGGTGAGGCGCAGGCCGCCCCGCGTCATTTCCGCGCGCACGTCCGCGGGCTTGTCGCGGCGGCGCAATCACCTCGACGTTGGCGTAGTTCGACCACCCGGCGTCCTTCCCGTTGGCGCCCACCACGCGCACCGCGATGGTGACTCCCTTGCCCGTCCATTCCGCGCAAGGAACGTCATAACGCGCCGCGCCGCCCGCAAGCGCAACCGGCGGAATCCGCTTCGCTGCGCTGGCCCATTGCGCGGCGGTGAAGGGAGCCGGGCCGGGCCCGATGCGCAGATCGAACGATGGCGGTTGCTTGATCGCGACGTCCTCGGTGGTCACTTGCGGCGGGGTGAACTGGACGATCAGCTTGCCGCCGCGCTGAACCGCCGCGAGGTCGGTGACCCGCGCCGGAATGTTGGCCAGCGGCGTGAGCGGCCCGGCCACATAGCCGCAGCCGGAAAGCACCGCAGCCAGAGCGGTAAGAATGCGACGCATGAAATGTCTAGTGTAGCGTCAAGTGTGGAGGTGACGCGCTCTTGAAGACGGCCGGCGACATATGCCCTCTGCAACGTCCCCGCGTGGAGGGCGCTTGACACTCGGACAGAACTGTCCGAGACTGGGTTAATGAAGGGCTCGGAATTTGAGCGACGGGTACAGAAATTGGCGCGGAGCAGGAAGGTCACCTGTGAGTTTGTCGCTGCCAAAGGAAAAGGAAGCCATGGCCGCCTGTACTTCGGCGACGAATTCACAACCCTCAAGGATCGGAAGAAAGAAATCGGCCGCGACTTGCTGGCCAAGATGTGTAGGGATCTCAAGATCGATCCGCACGACCTGGAGGAGATGAACATGTCCGCCTTTACCTATCCCGCGAAATTCACGACCGGCCGCGATGGCCGCGTGCTGGTCGAGTTTGCCGATCTGGCGCGCGTCTCGACCGACGGTAAAGACGATCGCGAGGCAATGGAAGAAGCCATGGACGCCCTTGGATCCGATCTTTCGATTCGCCTGTCCCGCCGGGAAGAGATTCCGGCGCCTTCACCGGCCAAGGGCGGTCAGCGCATGGTGCCCGTGCCGCTGTGGCTGGCACCGAAACTGGCGCTCTATCTGGCGATGCGCGACGGCCAAGTCAATAACTCCGAACTGGCCCGCCGCCTTGGGGTTCACGAGCGAGTGATTCGCCGCATGCTCGATCCCGCGCACGCCACCAAAGCAGTGAAAATCCAGGCCGCGCTCGCCGCTCTCGGCAAGCAGATGACTGTCGAAGTCGGGGACGCGGCGTAAAGACGCTTTAGGGCTTGGCGTTCTCCGTCTCCCAAGGGTTGCGCGATGTTTCGGAGAAGCCTTCTGAGTACAGACTCTCAGCGAGCCGCTCATGGATGATGGCGAACGGCCACGGTGGCCAGGTCCAAATCAGCATCTGGTCACGCTTGTTGTGGCCGACCCGCACGTTGGCCATTGCGTCGAGATGCTCGTCCCCTGGCGGAGTGACGCAGCGCGCATGGCTAGGGTTCGCGGGGCACGGAGTCCAGTCAGCCCCGGCTGCGCCGTACTTGTCCTCGGGCGTAGCTAATAGCCGATCCGAGCCACGATCGGCAAGGCAGTAGAATTCGCCGAGCAGTCTCTTCATGACTCAGCACCAAATTCGGACGCAACAAACAAAAGACCAAGAAAGAATCACATCTATGCCCCTACCTCCTCCTCGAAGCCACGATGATGACTTGCATTTCGCGGGAGTGGGCGGCGACGGCTTGCACCACCGTTTCGCGCAGGCTGCGGTACCAGGGGCGCGGGGCGGAGCGGCCCATGAAGATTTGCGTGATGAGCTGCTGGCGAGCGAAATCGGCGATCGCGCGGGGGACCTCCGCCGCGTACACAGTATGAGTTTCGATGCGCAGGTTGCGGGCGAAACTCATGTGCCGTTCGACGCCCTCGCGGTCTTCGCCGGGTGCGGCTACGTGAATGGCCAGGCAATCGGCCTGCAAATAGTCCGCCACCCGCTTGCCGCGGCGAATCAGCACGGCTGAAAACGGATTACCGGTGAGGCAGATCAAAATGCGTTCTTTGCGTCGCGGCTCCGGGTCCGCCTGCGGCCTCAGGTCGCGGCTGGCGGGAGCGAGGATGTCCGCGACGGCGGGCTGCGGGCCGGCGGACAGCTTTTCCTCGACTTCGTGCGCGGTGTGCCGCATGGCCATTTCGCGCAGCGCCGAAAGGTTGGTTTCGGTGAAGAAATTGTCCATCGCCTTCTGCGCCTTGTCGGACGCGTAGACCACGCCGCGCTCCAGCCGGTTGCGCAGCGCCTGCGGCGTCAGGTCGACGAAGACGATCTCGTCGGCGTCGTCGATCACCCAGTCCGGCACGGTTTCGCGCACGCGCACTCCGGTGACGTGCCAGACCTGGTCGTTGAGGCTCTCCAGGTGCTGCACGTTCATGGTGGCGATCACGTCGATGCCGGCGTCGAGCAAGGCGTGCACGTCCTGCCACCGTTTGAGCCGCTCGCTTCCCGGAACGTTGGTGTGGGCGAACTCGTCGACCACCGCTACCGCCGGCCGGCGCCGCAGGATGGCGTCGGTATCCATCTCCTCGAAGGTGGCATTGTTATAGGAAATCACGCGGCGCGGGACGAACTCGAGGCCCTCCGTCATGGCGATGGTCTCCTTGCGGCCGTGCGGCTCGAAATAGCCGACCACGATGTCCACGCCCTGCCGCTTCAGCGTCTGCGCCTCCTCCAGCATGCGGTACGTTTTGCCGACGCCGGCCGCGTACCCGAGATAGACCTTCAAATGCCCCTTGTGCCGCTCGCTCATCAGCCCTCGCGGTGCGGAAACAGCCGGACATCGAAATCTTCGGCGGCGTCGATCAGCCGGTCGACCGAGCTGCGCGGTTCCC
>CAWJLI010000221.1:0-84195 GCA_963843095.1 Bryobacterales bacterium | reverse complement strand
GGGTGGAGAGCGCCGTCTGTTCGACGTTGGCCTTGTTCGCCTTCACCGTCTCTTCGGCGGCACGCAACGCGGCCACCGCGGCGTCGAGATCCTGCTGCGAGGCGGCGTCGGCTGCGACCAGCGGCTTCAGCCGTTCGTCATCCTGCTGCGCCTTCACCAGGTTTGCCTCCGCGGAGGCCAGGTTCGCCTGCGCCTGCAACAGCGAAACCTGCTTGCGGGCGAAATCGAGGTCGGCTTCGCTCTGCTGCAAGTTGCCGCGCGCCTGCTCAACCGCCGCTTCAAACGGCCGCAGATCGAGCACGTACAGAACTTCGCCGGCCGCCACCTCCGCACCCGGCTGGAAGAGCCAGCGGTCCACGTAGCCCGTCACGCGGCTGCGCACCTCGACCATGTTGCGCGCGTAGGTCTGCGCGGCGAAATCGGAGAAGATGGCCACGGAGCGTGGCCGAACTTCCATCACGTTGACCAGCGGCGGCGGCGCCCGGCCGGTCCCTTCCTCTCGCCGGAGGCCCTGCAGCCCGCGAGCAGAACGGTCACGAGAACGAGGGCAACGGCGGCGTAGGGCAGGCCTTGGACCGCCGAATCTGTCCTGGCATAAACTTCTATGTTCTCCTATTTTGTGGCGTCAAAAATGACCCGCGGCTGGTTTCTCCCCAGGCGTGCCTTGGCCTTATCAATAGAAGACCGCGCGCACGAATTGGTCCCCGCAATTCCCCCTGTGATATGCTATTTTCGGCTGGCAGCGCATCTGCTGACAGCCTGAGGGATGCTGCGGGCGGCGGGATTCTGGGCTCTCGCCGAGGCCAGTGAGGGAAATCGGCAGGAACACTCGCATGGCGATTCCCGCTGGCCACAGATAGTTTGCAACTGCGGGGATGGCGGAGCGGCGGCCGGCCGGGCACCGCCGATTGTTGGGAGGGGAGCGGACCTTGCGCTACTTAACGGTACTTACGCCAACTCTGGCGGCCGCCGTTCTGTTTACCGTTAGCCCTATACTCGCGGCGCCCGCCACGCCGGTGACGCCGAAACCCGTCGTCGATGCTGCTGCTTTCGAGGCCAAGGTCAAACCGATTTTGCAGGGCACCTGCTCGGCCTGTCATAACGCAAGGGTCCTTTCGGGGGGCCTCACCCTGCTGCCCCATCTTGATCCCGCCACGGTCCTCGGCGCCCGCGCCACGTGGGAAAAGGTCGCACGGAAGATCGAGCGCGGCGAGATGCCGCCAAAGGGCATCCCGCGTCCTTCCCAGGATCGGATGATCGCTCTGGTGAAGTTCATCGATGGGGAGTTCGAGAAGGCTGACGCCGCGATCAAACCAGACCCCGGCCGCGTCGCCGCCAGCGCCTGAACCGGAACGAATACCGCAACACGATCAGGGATCTGCTGGCGGTTGACTTCAGCGCCGAGAGGAACTTCCCGACCGACGACTCAGGCTACGGCTTCGACAACATTGCCGAGATCTTGACCGTCTCCCCGGTGCTGATGGAAAAGTATCTCGACGCGGCCGAAGTGATCGCGTCGCGCGCCATGGGGGCGGACCCGCTGCCGAAGAAGCCGATCGTGGCCACCTGCGACCTGCAAACCAAGACGCTCCGCCGCTTAGATTACAGCACCGTCGAAGCCAGCCAGCGCATCGATTTCGACGGCGAATACACGGTCCACTTCGGCTTTCCCGGCGAGCGCGCTCCCGACGTGAAACCGGTCCAGTTGGCGTTCTTCATGGACGGCCAGCTTCTCAAAACCATGGACGTCGAGACCAAACCGTCGAAACTCGTCTTTTTCAATCCGTTCTCCGAGGGCGAGATGCGGGTCGATTTGCCTGAGGGCGATCACGTCTTCCGCGCCGCTTTCGTGAATGACGACTTCGCCACCAAAATCACCAGCGACAAAGACGCATACGACGAGAAAAAGAACAAGTTTATCGGCTCCATGTCCTTCATCGGCCCGTTTCCGGCCAAGGTCGAAAGGACCAGCCGTAAGAAGATCCTGATCTGCGACCCGGCCGCCGGGCAGGCCTGCGTCGACAAGATAGTGGCCAACCTCGCGCACCACGCCTTCCGCCGCCCTGTGACCAAGGCCGAAATAGCGGGACTCATGAAGTTCGTAAACCTCGCGAAAGCGGAGGGGCAATCCACCGAGCAGGGCATTCAGCTCGCTATCGAGACCATGCTCGTTTCTCCCGAGTTTCTCTTCCGCATCGAGCGCGATCCTCGCGCGGCGGACCCCGAGTCCCACCGCCTTTCCGACGTCGAGCTTGCTACTAGGCTGAGCTACTTCCTCTGGAGTTCCATGCCCGACGAAGAATTGCTGAACCTCGCCGAGACCAACCGACTGCACGAGCCGGCGGTGCTTGACGCGCAGGTGCAGCGGATGATGATGGATAAGAAAGCGGCCTCCTTCGCCGAGCATCTTCGCCGGCCAGTGGCTTGAGATCCGCAATCTGGACACACTGAACCCGGACCCGAAGAAATTCGCCGCGTGGACCCCGCAACTCAAGGAAGAACTGCGCACCGAAACTGCCATGTTCTTCCATTACGTCTTCAGCGAAAACCGCCCGATCTCCGACTTTGTCGATGCCAGGTACACATTCCTGAACCAGCATCTGGCAAAGTTCTTCTTATGGCGTGGGCGGCGTGAAGGGCCCCGATTTCCGCAAGGTCGATCTGGTGAGCTACCGCTCAGCGTGGCGGCATACTTTACGCAGGGCAGCGTGCTGGCCGCATCCAGTTATCCCAACCGGACTTCGCCGACCATCCGCGGCAAGTACATTCTGAACAATCTATTGGGCGCCCCGCCGCCCCCGCCGCCGCCCGACGTTCCGCCTTCTCGACCATTCGAAGGTCAGCGATGTGTCCCTTCGCAACAGCTTGAAGCACACCGCTCCGACCCGGTTTGCGCGTCTTGCCACGGCAAGATGGACGTGCTTGGTTTGGCCTCGAGAATTATGATGCCATTGGTAAGTGGCGGACCGTGGATGGGAGTTTTCGATACAATCCCGGTGGCACCATGCCGGGCGGCCAGTCCTTCTGACCGCGGCCGAAATGCGTGCCGTGCTGGTTGACGATATGCCGGAAGTTGCCCGTTGCCTTACTGAAGATCATGACCTACGCGCTCGGACTGGTGGAAACCTAATTCCCTACGATAAACGAGCCCTGGACCAGATCGGCAAGGCGCTCGCCGCCGACGATTACCACTTCCAGACCTTGATCCTCGAGGCTGTCCCGCAGTTTGCCTTTCCAATCGCGGCGCGGTTCTGCCGCCGCACGAAGGAATATGAACGGCGAAAAACCGAAGGAGATAGCCCGGAAATCATCACGCGCAAAGCGCCGGCACTGATTGAGGAGCGCGCTGCCCAGACGCAACGTTCCGCCAGGTTTGGGTTCCGCCGCGGTAGGACTCCCTTTCCTGGACGCGATGGCTCCGGCATTCGCCGCCAGCTCGGTTCCTGGAACGCCTCCCGTTCGCATGGCGTTCTTCGCCGGCCCAACGGCACGATCATGGATGCCTGGAACCCCGACTACGAGGGCAGGCTGGGTGAGCTGCCGCGCTCGCTGAAGGCGCTGGAGCCGTTCAAGGAAGACGTCCTTCAGTCCGGCAACCTGACGAGCAATACGTAACGGGCGCGAGCGCCTCTTTGGCTCCGGCCAGCCGATGACGCCGGAAGAGCGCCTGAGGCAATCGAAATACCGCCGGAGTGTCCTGGATTTCGTCACCGACGATACCCACAAACTGGAAACGGCTCTCGGTCCAACGAGCACCGCAAACTCGACGAATATTTGTCTGCGATTCGGGAGGTTGAGCGCCAGATTCAGCGCGCTGAAAGCGACGGTAAGCAGATCGATCCGCAGATGGACAAGCCTTACGGCGTCCCGGCGGATTTCGCGGAACACTTTCAAGCTCATGTCGAACATGATCGCGATTGCGTTCCAGGCCGATCTGACGCGGATCGTCACCTTTCTGGTCACCCACGAAGGCACGTCGCGGCCCTATCGCGAACTGGGCATTCCGGACGGCCATCATCCCCTCACGCACCATCGGAATCGGCCGGAATTGATGGAAAAGGTGCGCAAAATCAACGAGTATCACGTGCAGCAGTTTGCCGGCTTCGTGGAGAAAATGAAGACCACCATGGAGGGAGACCGCAGCTTGCTGGACAACAGCATGATCGTGTATGGCGCCGGCCTCTCGGATGGCAACGCACACCTGCATGAAGATCTACCGACGGTTATGCTTGGCCGCGGCGGCAATTACTTTAAGACCGGACAGCGCATCGTGGTACGGCGCGAACTCCCATGTGCAATCTCTTCCTGACCATGATGGATCGCATGGGCGTTCCCATGGATCGCTTCGGCGATTCGACGGGCCGCCTCGTTGGTCTGGACCTGGGGTGACTCGATGCCAGAGCCAGGCGCGGCCAAACCGCCGGCGGGGGCGTTTTTCGATACCGACTTTTCCACTATGGACAGCGTCCTCGCAACCGCTCTCCTTTACGGACTCCAAGGAAAACGACTTCCGGGTCGCCATCATCTCGCTAAGCCGCCCGAATCTGGCCGTGGCCGGCTTCGCCGACGCGGTGGTGCGTTTTTATCATGGACCGGCGGGGAACTTCGCGCAGGTTCCGCCCATCGGCATGAGTACCGAGGGTTCGCCGGGCGAGACGTCTCCGGCCTTCATCGTTCCTTTTCAGAAAAAGAAACTGGACGGAACGCCCGTTTATAAGAATGAGGTAAAAACCGTCATTGAGACCGGCGATCCCGTCACTTTGATTCGGAACTATCTCGAGGCGCAGAAAGATCAAAATGCGTTCTTCGTTCCTAGCGGGCCAGCTTCGAACCTGGCGGCTGCTCTGTCATTTCCCGGGCTAAAGGCGCTGATTGCGGCTAAGGTCAGATGCCTGGTAGTGGCCGCCGGGGCCTTTCCGGCTGGTCCAGTGGAGGCTCGCGTAAAGGCCGATATTCCGGCCGCCAGGAAAGCTGTTTGCCGAATGGCCCACCCCCATCGTCGCATCGGGGTTCGAGGTCGGCGCCGCGCTTGAGTTTCCCGGCGCAAGCATCGATAAGGAATTCGCCGAGGCTGCGCCGGACAACCCCGTCGCCGACGCCTATCGCGCCTACCAGGCGATGCCGTATGACGCGCCGTCGTGGGCCATGGCCGCGGCCCTCTACGCCGCGAGGCCCAATGAAGGCTATTTCCAGGTTTCCGGTCCCGGTAAGATCGGCGTGGACCGGGATGGCCGGACTTTGTTCACAGCTTCGGAAAAAAGCAACCATCGGTACCTGATCGTGGACCCCGCGCAGAAGGAAAAGATCATTCGGACGTACGTGCAACTGGCAAGCGCCAAGCCTCAGCCCCCACGACGGTTCCGCGCTGCCGCCGATTCGGTGAGTGACCCGCGAAGGACTCAAGCATGAGACAACTGACTGCATATGCGATAGCCGCGGCCCTGGCGGCAGCCGTCATCGCGACGGCGCAAAGCCCGGCTCAACAGACTCCCGATCCGAATTCGCAATATCGCCTGGGGCCGGATTCGATGCCGCAGGAGGGTGTTCCGAAGGGCGAGATACGCGGGCCGTTACACTGCCCAGCAATGTCTATCCGGGTACCCAGCACACCTACTGGGTCTACGTGCCGGCTCAGTATGACCCGTCGGTCCCGGCCGCCCTGATGGTCTTTCAGGACGGGCAGGCTTTCAAAAACGAGAAGGGGGATTTTCGGGCCCAGAACGTAATGGACAATCTGATCTACCGGCGCGAGATTCCGGTGATGATCGGCGTGTTCATCAACCCCGGCCGCAGGCCCGAACATGAGCCCTGCCCGCAGACGGCTGGGGCGACGGGACCACCAACCGCGGCGATCGAATACAACACGCCCGACGACAAGTACGCGCGCGTGATTACCGAAGAGCTGATGCCGGTGCTCTACAAGGAATACAACATCTCGAAGGACCCGGAGATGCACGGCATCGGCGGATCGAGCTCCGGGGCCATCGCCGCATTCACGGTGGCGTGGGAGCGCCCCAACGATTTCCGCAAGGTGCTGAGCAACGTCGGCAGCTTCGTGAATCTGCGGGGCGGCTATGTGTATCCCGAGCGCGTGCTGGCGAGCGAGAAGAAGCCCATCCGCGTGTTCCTGTGCGACGGGCGGAACGATAACCGGGGCGTCGGCCGCGGCGGCGGAGCTTATGACGAAAAGCGCGACTGGTTCTACCAGAATGTCCGGCTGATGAAGGCCCTCACCCAGAAGGGTTACGACGTGAACTACTCGTGGGGCATGAACCTGCACGGGCAGAAGTTCGGCGGCATGATTCTGCCGGATATGATGCGCTGGCTGTGGCGCGACGGTCCCGTTTCCACCGATCCGAATGACATGGTGGAGCGCGGATTCCGGCAGCCGGCGCCGAAGAAAGCTGCCGAGTCCGCCCCGAAGAACTAGCCACGATTCCATGGTTCGGGCAATCGATCGGATTAATGCGAAACCAAAGTCAGACCGTGGGCGGCGGCGTATTTCCGAATGTGCGCCGCGGTCTGGTCCGCGCCAACGCCGACGGCATTCAACAGAAACGGAGTCTCCTTCGGGAATTGGCCCAACTTCTCCTCGATCGCGTCCAGCGATTTGATCTCGCGGTATTGCGCCACGTATCCTCGAATCCCGCCGGACTCACCGTACACCTCGATCTTCAGGGGCTTTTGCCAGGCCAGCAGGTCCTGCCGCGTCTCGTCCAGGCACCGTTGGGAGATGCATAACGATTCCATGGTCCGCAGTCGGCCTCCGTGGCTAACCAATGCGTTCCACGCGCGATCGCGTTCCGCAGTTCGACTTCCAAGAACCCCTTCGCGAATCTGCTCCAATTCCGCCTGCTTCCCTTTAGCAATACGAAACTCTACCAGCAGGAAACGACCAATTGCTAAAGGGAAGCAGGCGGAATTGGAGCAGATTCGCGAAGGGGTTCTTCTGGAAGTCGAACTGCGGAACGCGATCGCGCGTGGAACGCATTGGTTAGCCACGGAGGCCGACCTGCGGACCATGGAATCGTTATGCATCTCCCAACGGTGCCTGGAGGAGACGCGGCAGGACCTGCTGGCCTGGCAAAAGCCCCTGAAGATCGAGGTGTACGGTGAGTCCGGCGGGATTCGAGGATACGTGGCGCAATACCGCGAGATCAAATCGCTGGACGCGATCGAGGAGAAGTTGGGCCAATTCCCGAAGGAGACTCCGTTTCTGTTGAATGCCGTCGGCGTTGGCGCGGACCAGACCGCGGCGCACATTCGGAAATACGCCGCCGCCCACGGTCTGACTTTGGTTTCGCATTAATCCGATCGATTGCCCGAACCATGGAATCGTGGCTAGTTCTTCGGGGCGGACTCGGCAGCTTTCTTCGGCGCCGGCTGCCGGAATCCGCGCTCCACCATGTCATTCGGATCCGTCGAAACGGGACCGTCGCGCCACAGCCAGCGCATCATATCCGGCAGAATCATGCCGCTGAACTTCTGCCCGTGGAGGTTCATGCTCCACGAGTAGTTCACGTCGTAACCCTTCTGGGTGAGAGCCTTCATCAGACGAACGTTCTGGTAGAACCAGTCGCGCTTTTCGTCATAAGCTCCGCCGCCGCGGCCGACGCCCCGGTTATCGTTCCGCCCGTCGCATAGGAACACACGAATGGGCTTCTTCTCGCTCGCCAGGACGCGCTCGGGATACACATAGCCACCCTGCAGATTTACGAAGCTGCCAACGCTGCTTAACACCTTGCGGAACTCGTTGGGACGCTCCCACGCAACCGAGAAAGCGGCGATGGCCCCCGAGCTCGATCCTCCGATTCCGTGCTGCTCCGGGTCCTTCGAGATGTTGTAGTCCTTATACAGCGCCGGCATGAGTTCCTCGGTAATCACGCGGGCATACTTGTCGTCGGGCGTGTTGTACTCGATCCCCCGGTTGGTGGTCCCGTCACCCCAGCCGGTCTGCGGGCTGGGTTCCAATTGATCGGGCCGGCGGCCCGGGTTGATGAACACTCCGATCATCACCGGAATCTCGCGCCGGTAGATCAGATTATCCATGACGTTCTGCGCCCGCAAGTCGCCATTCTCGTCCTTGAACGCCTGCCCGTCCTGGAAGACCATCAGACTGGCCGGGACCGAAGCGTCGTATTGCGCCGGCACGTAGACCCAGTAGGTATGCTGGGTACCCCGGTAGACGTTGCAAGGCAGTGTAAACGGCCCGCGTATCTCCCCTTTCGGAACCCCCTCCTGCGGCATCGAATCCGGACCCAATCGGTACTGGGAATTGGGATTGGGAGTCTGTTGAGCCGGGCTTTGCGCCGTCGCGATGACGGCTGCCGCCAGGGCCGCGGCTATCGCATATGCAGTCAGTTGTCTCATGCTTGAGTCCTTCGCGGGTCACTCACCGAATCGGCGGCAGCGCGGAACCGTCGTGGGGGCTGAGGCTTGGCGCTTGCCAGTTGCACGTACGTCCGAATGATCTTTTCCTTCTGCGCGGGGTCCACGATCAGGTACCGATGGTTGCTTTTTTCCGAAGCTGTGAACAAAGTCCGGCCATCCCGGTCCACGCCGATCTTACCGGGACCGGAAACCTGGAAATAGCCTTCATTGGGCCTCGCGGCGTAGAGGGCCGCGGCCATGGCCCACGACGGCGCGTCATACGGCATCGCCTGGTAGGCGCGATAGGCGTCGGCGACGGGGTTGTCCGGCGCAGCCTCGGCGAATTCCTTATCGATGCTTGCGCCGGGAAACTCAAGCGCGGCGCCGACCTCGAACCCCGATGCGACGATGGGGGTGGGCCATTCGGCAAACAGCTTCCTGGCGGCCGGAATATCGGCCTTTACGCGAGCCTCCACTGGACCAGCCGGAAAGGCCCCGGCGGCCACTACCAGGCATCTGACTTTGGCCGCGATCAGGTCCTTCAGCCCGGGAAACTCCAGAGCGGCAGCCAGGTTCGTCGCTGGTCCACCCAGAACGAAGAAGGCGTTTTGATCGTTCTGCGCCTCGAGATAGTTCCGAAACAGCGTGTTGGGATCCCCGGTCTCGGTGACGGTCCTGACCTCGTTTTTGTAAACCGGCGCTCCATCCGGCTTCTTCTTCCGAAAAAGAGCGACGAATGCCGGCGACGTCCAGCCCGGCGAGCCCTCGGTAATCATCCCAATCGGCGGAACTTGGGAGAAGGTGGCTGCCGGTCCATGATAGAAACGCTCGACCGCGTCGGCGAAACCGGCCACGGCCAGATTCGGGCGGCTTAGCGAGATGATGGCCACGCGGCAGTCGTTGTTGCCCTGGAGTCCGTAAAGGAGAGCGGTTGCGAGGACGCTGTCCATGGTGGAAAAGTCGGTATCGAAAAACGCCCCCGCCGGCGGTTTGGCCGCGCCTGGCTCTGGCATCGAGTCACCCAGGTCCAGACCAACCAGGCGGCCCGTCGAATCGCCGAAGCGATCCATGGGAACGCCCATGCGATCCATCATGGTCAGGAAGAGATTGCACATGGGGGTCTCGCGCCGCGCCACGATGCGGCGTCCAGTCTTGAAGTAGTTGCCGCCGCGGCCCACGACGATCGTCGGCAAGTCCTCGTGCAGGTGCGCGTTGCCATCCGAGAGGCCCGCGCCGTAAACGATCATGCAGTTGTCGAGCAGGCTGCGGTCGCCTTCCTTCGCGGTTTTCATCTTGTCTACGAAGCCGGCAAACTGCTGGACGTGATACTCGTTGATCTTCCGCACTTTCTCCATTAGCTCCGGCTGGTTGCGGTGGTGCGTCAGCGGGTGATGGCCGTCGGAAATGCCCAGCTCCCGGTACGGACGCGAGGTGCCTTCGCGAGTCACCAGGAAAGTGACGATCCGTGTCAGGTCGGCCTGGAAGGCGATCGCGATCATGCTGGACATCAGATTGAAATGCTCGCCGAAATCGGCCGGAATACCGTACGGCTTGTCCATCTGCGGATCCACCTGCCGGTTGTCCGTCTCGGCGCGCTGGATCTGGCGTTCGACTTCGCGGATGGCGGAGAGATACTCGTCGAGTTTGCGCCGGTCCGAGGGCCCCAGGTTCGATTCCAGTTTGCGGGTGTCCTCGGTCACGAAGTCGAGGATGCTGCGGCGGTATTTTGATTGGCGTGCACGCTGCTCCGGCGTCATTGGCTGGCCCGCGCCGAACAGCCGCTCAAACAGGACGCGCGGGTCGAGAGTCGGAGGCAGGGGCTGCGTTCCGCTGCGCCAGGAAAGATTGTTGGTGTAGGCGCAGGAATAGCCGGAATCGCAGTCGCCCGCCTGGCGTGCGTCGTCCATGCCCACTCGAGCGATGCGAAACGCGTCCGGCCGCCGATTTCCCCGGCCACGATCTGATCGAACGAGACACCGTTCTGGATCTCCACGAGCGACTTCTTTACGTGAACACCGGTGAGGTACGATCCGGAGCAGCGCCCGTGGTCTCCAGCGCCATCTAGCAGCGCCCGTCCGGTATTGTGCGTCAGGTTGCCGAGCTGAAGGACGTCTTCCTTGAACGGCTCCAGCGCCTTCAGCGAGCGCGGCAGCTCACCCAGCCTGCCCTCGTAGTCGGGGTTCCAGGCATCCATGATCATGCCGTTAGGCAAGTAGAAGAACGCCATGCGAACGGGAGGCGTTCCAGGAACCGAGCTGGCGGCGAATGCCGGAGCCATCGCGTCCAGGAAAGGGAGTCCTACCGCGGCGGAACCCAAACCTCGCAGAAACGTGCGTCTGGGCAGCGCGCTACCCTGGATCAGTGCCGGCGCTTTGCGCGTGATCATTTCCGGGCTATCTCCTTCGGTTTTTCGCCGTTCATATTCCTTGGGCCGTTGACGGGTTCACCGCGCCGCGATTGGAAAGGCAAACTCCGGACAGCCTCGAGGATCAAGGTCTGGAAGTGGTAATCGTCGGCGGCGAGCGCCTTGCCGATCTGGTCCAGGGCTCGTTTATCGTAGGGTTCCATGCCGCGTCCGAGCGCGTAGGTCATGATCTTCTCAGTAAGGCAACGGGCAACTTCCGGCATATCGTCAACCAGCACGGCACGCATTTCGGCCGCGGTCGAGAAGGACTTGCCGCCCGGCATGGTGCCGCCCGGATCTATAGGAAACTTCCCATCCACGGTCCGCCACTTACCAATGGCGTCATAATTCTCGAGGCCGAAACCAAGCACGTCCATCTTGCCGTGGCAAGACGCGCAAACCGGGTCGGAGCGGTGTGCTTCGAGCTGCTTGCGAAGGGACACATCGCTTCCCACCTTCGAATCGTCGAGAGGCGGAACGTCGGGCGGCGGCGGGGGCGGCGGGGCGCCCAATAGATTGTTCAGAATGTACTTGCCGCGGATGGTCGGCGAAGTCCGGTTGGGATAACTCGATACGGCCAGCACGCTGCCCTGCGTAAGAATGCCGCCACGCTGAGCGGTAGCCAGATCGACCTTGCGGAAATCGGGGCCCTTCACGCCGCCCACGCCATAGAACTTTGCCAGATGCTCGTTCAGGAATGTGTACCTGGCATCGACAAAGTCGGAGATCGGGCGGTTTTCGCTCAAGACGTAATGGAAGAACATGGCAGTTTCGGTGCGCAGTTCTTCCTTGAGTTGCGGGGTCCACGCGGCGAATTTCTTCGGGTCCGGGTTCAGTGTGTCCAGATTGCGGATCTCAAGCCACTGGCCGGCGAAATTATCGGCGAAGGAGGCCGCTTTCTTATCCATCATCATCCGCTGCACCTGCGCGTCCAGCACCGCCGGCTCGTGCAGTCGGTTGGTCTCGGCGAGGTTCAGCAATTCTTCGTCGGGCATGGAACTCCACAGGAAGTAGCTCAGCCTAGTAGCAAGCTCGACGTCGGAAAGGCGGTGGGACTCGGGGTCCGCCGCGCGAGGATCGCGCTCGATGCGGAAGAGAAACTCGGGAGAAACGAGCATGGTCTCGATAGCGAGCTGAATGCCCTGCTCGGTGGATTGCCCCTCCGCTTTCGCGAGGTTTACGAACTTCATGAGTCCCGCTATTTCGGCCTTGGTCACAGGGCGGCGGAAGGCGTGGTGCGCGAGGTTGGCCACTATCCTGTCGACGCAGGCCTGCCCGGCGGCCGGGTCGCAGATCAGGATCTTCTTACGGCTGGTCCTTTCGACCTTGGCCGGAAACGGGCCGATGAAGGACATGGAGCCGATAAACTTGTTCTTTTTCTCGTCGTATGCGTCTTTGTCGCTGGTGATTTTGGTGGCGAAGTCGTCATTCACGAAAGCGGCGCGGAAGACGTGATCGCCCTCAGGCAAATAGACCCGCATCTCGCCCTCGGAGAACGGATTGAAAAAGACGAGTTTCGACGGTTTGGTCTCGACGTCCATGGTTTTGAGAAGCTGGCCGTCCATGAAGAACGCCAACTGGACCGGTTTGGCATCGGGAGCGCGCTCGCCGGGAAAGCCGAAATGGACCGTGTATTCCCCGTCGAAATCGATGCGCTGGCTCGCTTCGACGGTGCTGTAATCTAAGCGGCGGAGCGTCTTGGTTTGCAGGTCGCAGGTGGCCACGATCGGCTTCTTCGGCAGCGGGTCCGCCCCCATGGCGCGCGACGCGATCACTTCGGCCGCGTCGAGATACTTTTCCATCAGCACCGGGGAGACGGTCAAGATCTCGGCAATGTTGTCGAAGCCGTAGCCTGAGTCGTCGGTCGGGAAGTTCCTCTCGGCGCTGAAGTCAACCGCCAACAGATCCCTGATCGTGTTGCGGTATTCATTCCGGTTCAGGCGCTTGGCGGCGACGCGGCCGGGGTCTGGTTTGATCGCGGCGTCAGCCTTCTCGAACTCCCCATCGATGAACTTCACCAGAGCGATCATCCGATCCTGGGAAGGACGCGGGATGCCCTTTGGCGGCATCTCGCCGCGCTCGATCTTCCGTGCGACCTTTTCCCACGTGGCGCGGGCGCCGAGGACCGTGGCGGGATCAAGATAGGGCAGCAGGTTGAGGCCCCCCGAAAGGACCCTTGCGTTATGACAGGCCGAGCAGGTGCCCTGCAAAATCGGTTTGACCTTGGCCTCGAAGGCGGCGGCATCGACGACGGGTTTCGGCGTCACCGGCGTGGCGGGCGCCGCGAGTATAGGGCTAACGGTAAACAGAACGGCGGCCGCCAGAGTTGGCGTAAGTACCGTTAAGTAGCGCAAGGTCCGCTCCCCTCCCAACAATCGGCGGTGCCGCGGCCGGCCGCCGCTCCGCCATCCCCGCAGTTGCAAACTATCTGTGGCCAGCGGAAATCGCCATGCGAGTGTTCCTGCCGATTTCCCTCACTGGCCTCGGCGAGAGCCCAGAATCCCGCCGCCCGCAGCATCCCTCAGGCTGTCAGCAGATGCGCTGCCAGCCGAAAATAGCATATCACAGGGGGAATTGCGGTTACCAATTCGTGCGCGCGGTCTTCTATTGATAAGGCCAAGGCACGCCTTGGAGCAGAAACCAGCCGCGGGTCATTTTTGGCGGCACAAAATAAGCGAACATAGAAGTTTATGCCAGAAAAGACGCGGTCGGCCCAAGGCCTGCCCTATGCGGCTGTTTCGCTCGTTCTCGTAGCGGTTCTCCTCCAAGGCTGCAGGGCCAAAGGCGAGAGGAGTGGACCGGCCGGAGCGCCGCCGCCGCTGGTCAGCGTGATGGAAGTCCAGCCACGCTCGGTGGCCATCTTCTCCGATTTCGCCGCGCAGACCTACGCACGCAACATGGTGGACGTGCGCAGCCGCGTGACGGGCTATGTGGACCGCTGGCTCTTCCAGCCGGGCGCGGAAGTTGCGGCCGGCGAAGTTCTCTACGTGCTCGATCTGCGGCCGTTTGAAGCGGCGGTTGAGCAGGCGCGCGGCAACTTGCAGCAGAGCGAAGCCGACCTCGATTTCGCCCGCAAGCAGGTTTCGCTGTTGCAGGCGCAGGCGAACCTGGCCTCCGCGGAGGCAAACCTGGTGAAGGCGCAGCAGGATGACGAACGGCTGAAGCCGCTGGTCGCAGCCGACGCCGCCTCGCAGCAGGATCTCGACGCCGCGGTGGCCGCGTTGCGTGCCGCCGAAGAGACGGTGAAGGCGAACAAGGCCAACGTCGAACAGACGGCGCTCTCCACCCGGACCCAGATCGCTTCCACTGAGGGCCGCGTCGAATCGAACAAGGGCGCGCTGAAGACCGCCGAGCTGAACGTCGAGTACGGCACGATTCACGCGCCCATCGGCGGCCGCATCGGCGATTCGCTGGTGCCGGTGGGAGGGCTGGTGACGCCCACGGCGGCGCAACCGCTCACCACCATCGTTCCGCTCGATCCCATCTGGGTCCGCTTCCAGGTGACCGAATCGGAATACCTCGCCTGGGCAAAACGCGGACAGAGATCGCCGGCTGGGGAACTGACGCTGATTCTCGCCGACGGTAGCGAGTTTCCCGCGAAGGGCCGTGTTACCGACACGCTGAACCAGGTGGACCCGAAGACCGGCACGCTGGAACTGCAAGCCAGCTTCCCCAATCCCCGGCACACCCTGCTGCCGGGGGAGTTCGGCCGCATTCGCGTGCAGGTGGACGAACGCAAGGATGTCATCGTGATCCCGCAGAAGGCGGTTCAGCAGATCCAGAGCATGCAGACCGTGTACACGGTGGGCGCGGACAACAAGGCGCTGATGCGCCCGATCGTCACCGGCAATCGCACCGGCGAACTCTGGATCGTCGAGCAGGGCCTCAAGCCCGGCGAACGCATCGTCGTGGAAGGACAGCTGAAGGTGCGGCCCGGCGCAGCCGTCGAGCCGCAGCCGTATGACGATCGGAAGCCGGGGAACTGACCGATGGCGCGATTCTTTATCAATCATCCCGTCTTCGCGATGGTGATTGCCATCGTGATGGTGATCCTCGGCGCGGTGGCCATCCCCAGTCTTCCGGTGGCGGCGTATCCGGAAGTGGTACCGCCGGTGGTGCAGATCACCACGAACTTTCTCGGCGGTAACGCGCAGGACCTCGAGAAAACCGTGGCGCAGCCCATCGAAGAGCAGCTTGTCGGTCTCGACGGCATGCTCTACTACCTCTCCACCAGCGCTAATGACGGCACGCTGAACATTCAAGTGACGTTCAAGCTGGGCACTAACCCCGACATCGCCACCGTGCAGACGCAGAACCGCGTGAGCATCGCGATGCCGCGGCTGCCGCCCGAGGTGCAGCAGCAGGGCGTGACCGTGAAGAAAGTATCGAGCGCCTTCCTGCTGGCGATCAGCCTGGTTTCCCGGGACAACAGCTACGATTCGCTGTTCCTCACCAACTACGCGCAAATCAACCTGGTGAACCAGATCGGCAATCTGGAAGGCGTGGGTGAATCGCGACTGGGCTCGAACCAGGTTTACTCGATGCGGGTCTGGGTGAACCCGGATAAGATGGCCGAACTCGGCGTCACCGCAACCGACGTCAGCGACGCTATTAAGGCGCAGAACCGGCAGAATCCGGCGGGCGCCTTCGGGCAGCCGCCGGCTTCGCCAGGGACCGATTTCCAGTATTCGGTGAACGCGCCCGGCCGTCTGCTGGACCCGCGCGAGTTCGAGCGAATCGTGCTGCGCGCCCAGCCCAACGCTTCCCTGCTCCGCCTGGGCGACATCGGCCACGTGCAGCTCGGCGCGCAGACCTACACCGGCTTTAACCGCGTGGACGGCCGCGCCTCCGGAAACATGATCGTGTATCTTTCGCCGGGAGCGAACGCCGTCCAGACGGCGGCCCGCGTGCGCCGCTACCTGAACCAGATCAAGGCCGGCTTCCCCGCCGGCATGGACTACATCATCTCCTACGACTCCACCATGTTCGTCAACGCGGCCATCAAGGACGTGATGATCACGCTGTTAGAGGCCATAGGGCTGGTGATTCTGGTGGTGTTTATTTTCCTGCAAAGCTGGCGCGCCACGATGATTCCGCTGCTCACGGTTCCGGTAGCCGTGGTGGGCACCCTGGCGCTATTCCCACTGCTGGGCTTCTCCATCAACATCACCAGCATGTTCGGCCTGGTCCTGTCGATCGGTATCGTGGTGGACGATGCGATCGTGGTGGTGGAAGCGGTGCAGCGCCACATCGACGAAGGACTGGCGCCGCTCGCGGCCACCATCCAGGCGATGAAGGAAGTGCAGGCGCCGGTGACGGCCATCGCCTTCATCCTCGCCGCCGTCTTTATCCCGGTAGCGTTCCTGGGCGGCATCAGCGGGCAGATCTACCGGCAGTTTGCGCTCACCATCGCGACTTCGGTGCTGCTCTCGGCCTTCAATGCGCTTTCGCTGAGCCCGGCGCTGAGCGCCATGATCCTGCGGCCGAAGCGCCAGACGCACGGGCCGCTGACTGCCTTTTTCGGCTTGTTCAACCGTGGCTTCGGCTGGGTCACGGGCCGCTATCTGGCCGGTGTCAGCGCACTGATCCGGAAATCCGCGCTGGCACTGATCGGGCTCTTCTGTTTCTGGTTCGCGGCCGGCGCGATCTTCCACCGGATGCCGAACGGCTTCCTGCCGGATGAGGATCAGGGCGCCGTCTTCATTGCCATCCGCCTTCCGGACAGCGCGTCGGTGCAGCGCGCCGACGCGGCCACGCGCAAAATCGAAAATATCGTCAGCCGGATTCCCGGTGTCGCCGGCACGCTGACTCTCGGCGGCCTCGACATTGCGACGCGCACCAACAATTCGAATGTCGCTACGATCATTGCTCGCCTGAAGCCCTGGGACGAGCGGCGCGAGAAGAATGTCCAATTGCCATCGATTCTCGCCAACATGCAGAAAGAGTTCGCCAAGGTGCCGGAGGCCTTCACCTTCGCCTTCGGTCTGCCGCCCATTCTGGGCCTCAGCGCCACCGGCGGCTTCCAGTACATGCTGGAAGACCGCCTGGGCGGCGACGTGCATGCGCTCGCGCAGATCGCCGACCTGGTGGTGCAGGCAGCCCACCAACGCCCCGAGCTGGGGACCATCCTGAGCACCTTCCGGCCCGACGTTCCGCAATACAAGGTGGACGTGGATCTGGCCAAGGTGCAGACGCTCGGCGTCCCTGTCGGCGACGCCTATAACGCGCTGCAGACGTTTCTCGGCGGCCTCTACGTGAACGACTTCAATTCGTTCGGGCACACCTGGCAGGTGCTGGTGCAGGCCGAGCCCGAGTTCCGCACCGGGCCCTCCGACGTCAATCGCTTCTTCGTGCGGAGCAGAGATGGCGATATGGTTCCGCTCGGCACTCTGGCCACCGTGCACCCCACCACCGGACCGGACGTTATCTACCGTTACAACCGGTTTCGCACCGTCCAGTTGCTGGGCGGGCCGGCTCCGGGACACTCGAGCGGCCAGGCCTCGACTGCCATGGAGCAGTTGTCCGACAGTGTGCTGCCCGCCGGATACGGTTACGAATGGACCGGCACCACCTATCAGGAAAAAGAGGCGCAGGGTCACGAAGGCGTGATTTTCGGCTTTGCGGCGGTGCTGGTGTTTCTCTGTCTGGCGGCCCTTTACGAGAGTTGGACCATTCCGCTGGCGGTCTTGCTGGCCGTTCCGCTTGGGCTTTTCGGAGCGCTGCTGGCCGTCTGGCTGCGCGACTATCCGTACGATATGTACACGCAGATCGGAATCGTGACGCTGATCGGCCTCGCCGCCAAGAACGCCATTCTGATCGTGGAGTTCGCGCGCATGAGCCACGAGGAGGGAAAATCGATCGTCGATGCGGCCATGGAAGCGGCGCGGCTGCGGTTGCGGCCCATTCTGATGACTTCGTTCGCCTTCATTTTGGGCGTGGTGCCGCTGGCGCTGGCCGTCGGCGCGGGAGCGGCTTCGCGGCGCTCGCTGGGAACGGCGGTATTCGGCGGCATGAACGCGGCTACGCTGCTGGCGGTGTTCATCGTGCCGGTGCTGTACGTGGTGATCCAGCGGGCCGGGGAACGGAAACGGCCATGACGAGATCTTCATTGGCCGTTCTGCTCGCGTTGCTGCTGGCGGGTTGTGCCGTCGGGCCTAATTACAAGCGGCCGGGTACGTCTGTGCCGGACCAATACCGGGGCGCCGCCGCGGATGCTGCCTCGCTCGCCGACAAGAAGTGGCCCGATCTGTTTGCGGACGACGCGCTCCGGCAGCTTGTCGAGACGGCGCTCCAGCAGAACTTCGATTTGGGGATCGCCTCGGAGCGCGTTCTGGCGGCCCGCGCCCAGTATCACATCACGCGCGCGAACGAGTTCCCCAACCTGACCGGCCAAGCCGGCTTCACCGCGGCGCGCTCGCCGGGAGCCAGTTCGCTCGAACCTTTGCCGCCGAACACCTCTTTTGCGGGTAGCTACTGGCAGGTGGGCTTCGCGCTCAACTGGGAATTGGACCTGTGGGGCCGGCTGCGGCGGCTGTCCGAATCCGGACGCGCGCAGTACCTGGCCACCGAAGAGGGCCGGCGCGGCGTGGTGGTGTCGCTCATCGGCGACGTGATGAACGACTACTTCCTGCTGCGCGAGCGCGATCTGGAACTGGAGATCGCGCAACAGACGCGCGACATTGCGCAGGACAACCTGCGGCTGGTCGAGTTGCGCCACACGCGCGGCGCCGCCACCGGCCTCGATGTCCACCAGGCGGAACAGTTTCTCTATACCGCGACCGCGCAGATGGCCAGTGCGCGACGCGACATCGAGCAGACCGAGAACGCGCTCAGCCTGCTGGCGGGCAAGGCTCCCGGCGAAATCGCACGCGGCAAAGCGCTGGCCGATCTGGAGACGCCGGCGCAGGTGCCGCCGGGGCTGCCGTCGTCGCTGTTGGAACGGCGGCCGGACATTCGCCAGGCCGAGCAGACTTTGATTTCCGCCAACGCGCGCATCGGAGCGGCCAAAGCACTCTACTTCCCGCAGATCACGCTGACCGGATTTCTCGGCGGCCAGAGCATCGCGCTGGCGAAGTTGTTCGACACGCCGGAGCGGCAGCAGGAGATTGCGCCCGCGGCCGTCCTGCCGCTTTTCAATGCCGGCCAGATTCGCGCCGGCGTGCGTTTTTCGGAAGCGCAGAAGCGCGAGATGGCGATCGCCTATCAAAAGACCATCTACACCGGCCTGCGCGAAGTCTCCGACGCGCTGGTGGGTTACTCCCGAACCCGCGAGCAGCGCACCCAGCAGGAACTGCTGGTCCAGGCGCTCACCGAGAGCACGCGCCTGTCGAACCTGCGCTACAAGGGCGGACTCGACAGCTATCTGCAAGTGCTCGATTCGGAGCGCAATCTGTTCCAGGGACAGCTCGCGCTGGCGCAGCTCCGCCTGGCGGAGATGCAATCGTTCGTGCAGTTGTACCGGGCGCTGGGCGGCGGCTGGCAGTAGAAGATCGCGTGGCGCGGGCAGTCGTGCCTGCCGTGTCGAGACTCTTCTCGACACCCGCTCACCCATGGGAAGCCGGGCGTCGGCAGGAGTGCCGACGCGGCACGCACGAGTGCGTGCGCCACGGCGGAATCGGAGCTGCGTCCCCTACCCGTCCCAACGCCCGCGCTCGCGCAGTTTCCCGACTTCCGCCCGCGCCATTTCCTGCAAGCGGACCACATCCACTTTCGCGCTGCGGTTCAGCGGCATGGCGCCCGGTTCCAGAATCACGTAGTGCAGCGGGCGCATGTAACCCGCCAGCGACCGTGCGTGTTTGCGCAACTCCGCTTCGGTCAGATCGGCGGCCGGCTGGCGCTCGAGGAACGCCACGATACCGTCGCTCCATAGTCGGTGCTCGTGCCCCACCACGCCTACGTTCGCCACCCGGTCGCTCAGCGCGGCAAAGTGATTCTCGATGTCGCCCGGGAACACCTGGTGCCCGGCCGGTTTCAGTACCCACTTGGCTCGGCCGGAAAAGTGCAACCCGTGCTCGTCCACGCTGCCGAGGTCTCCCGTGTAGAGCCAACCGTCTCGCGATACCGTCGCCGCCGTGGCTTGCGGATCGTTGACGTAACCGAGAAACGTCTGCGGACCCTGGAAGCAGATGTGCCCGACCTGTCCCTCAGCCGCCGCGCCGCCGGCCGCACCCGCGGCATCCATGGCCTCGCGAATCGACAGGCGATAGGCCGGCATCGCCCATCCGATGCCGTGCTCCACTTCCGCGGCTTCGGACGTGAGGCGCGTGTAGGTACAAAAGCCGGAGGACTCGGTCAGCCCGAGGCCGGTCGCAATCCGCGGCGCCATTTGCAGCATGCGGTCGAGGAACGCGCGCGGCACGGCTTGCCCGCCGTAAACCGCGGTCTGCAGGCTGGCGAGATTGCGCCGCGCGTAATCCGCCGTGCGCCACTCCAGGTTGAACATGGCCGGGATCTGGCCGAGCAGCGTCACGCCATGCCGCTCGATAGCATCGAGACTCTTGACGGCGTCGAAGACTTCCAGCGTAACCGCGGTCGCGCCCGTGAACAGCGAGGTGAGCAGGACCTCCGCCTGCCCGCCCACGTGCGACGCCGGAAGGTTGCACAGCACCCGCTGTCCCGGTCCGAATCGAAACGCGGTGCCGAGGCAGAGATTCTGGCAGGTAATGCTTCGGTGCGAAAGCAGCGCCGGCTTGGGCGAGCCGGTGCTCCCGGTGGTGAAAATCACCTGCGCGCCATCGCGCTCCGCGACGTGCGATTCCACCGGCTGCGGATGGGCGCGCTCGAGCAGTTCGAAAACGCTGGTGGCGCCCGCGATGCACTCGTTCGCGGGCGAAAACTGAATCAAGTGCTCGATGGAATCGCAGCGCGCGCGCACGGCTTCCCCCAGGGCGGCGAAATCGGCTGCGGGAGTCTTTCCCAAGAAGAGATATCCTTTCGGCCGGAGCAGGTTCAGGCAGCGGATGACCTCCGCGGGCTGCAACCGCAGATCGAGCGGCGCGTGAATCACGCCCAGCCGGAAACACGCCAGCTCCAGCAGGATATGCTCATTGAGCAGCGGCAACGAGGCGGCCAGGAAGTCGCCGTGGCGAAAGCCCAGCCGCGCCAGTTCCGCCGCGATGGCAATCGAGCCGCGTTCGAGGTCCCGCCAGGTGATCGTAGTCCCGCGCGTCGCATTCACGATCGCCGCGCTGTCCGGCTGCCGCGCCGCCCACCAGTCGACACAAGCGTGGATCAGGTGACGGTCGCGGTATTCCGTTTCGAAATGTTCCAGCGTGACCTGTGGGATGGGCTCCATCGCCATGGATTCTATCTTGACACCTATGGCACCCAGCCGGGCCTCACATAGGCATAGAACATCACGATCAGGCCGATCACCGAGGCCAGCAGCACGCTGTGCTTCAGGGTGAAGCGGAACAGCCGGGATTCGTCTTCGCGCTTCATGGAAGTTGCGGCGGCGGCCACCGCGATGCTGCTCAAGCTGATCATTTTGCCCATCACCCCGCCGGCGGAATTGGAGGCAGCCATCAGCACCGGGTTCATCCCCAGCTTGCCGGCGGTCACCACTTGCAGAGTGCCGAACAGGGCGTTGGCGGAAGTGTCGCTGCCAGTGAGGAAGACGCCCAGCCAGCCGAGCAGCGCGCTGAAGAACGGGAACATAACGCCGGTAGCGGCGAAGGCCAGGCCAAGCGTAGCGGTGGCGCCCGAGTAGTTCATCAGAAACGCCAGGGCGAGGACGGCGGCCAGCGTGAGTTCCGCCAGCGCCAGTTGCCTGGCCGTGTGGCCAAGGACTCGCGCGAACTGGCGCGGCTTCAAGCCGGCCACCATCGCGCCCAGAATGGCCGCCAAGAGGCACGCGGTACCGGAGGCCGAAAGCCAGGTGAAGTTGTAGGAAGCGGCGTAGGGGGAAGGCTTGGGAACCACCGGCGGCATGCGCTCGATGGTGTTGTGGAGCGCTGGCCAGGCGAATGCGATGTTGGCGCGATTGAGCTGGGTTTGCAGCGGCTTGTAGCCCCAGAGCAGGACAAAGACCACCAGCAGGGCATACGGCGCCCAGGCGTGTGCGATTTGCCAGGCAGTGTGCGTGCGCGCGGGCCGCGAGTTCGCCCCGCTGCCGCGCGGCTTCCAGAAACGGAAGAGCAGGATCAGCGAAAGCATGGCGGCCATCGACGCAAGGATATCGGTGAGCTGTGCGCCCAGGAAATTCGAAATCGCGAACTGCATTGCGGCGAAGACGATGCCGCAGACGGCGGCGGCGGGCAGGACGCCGCGCAGGCCCTTCCAGCCGGACATCACGACAATGAGATACGCCGGAACGAACAGGGAAACCGGTGCGCAGATGCGGCCCACGCCGGCGCTCAAACGGTCGAGGGGTAGGCCGGTCGAGACCGCCAGGGTGGTGATCGGAATGCCAATGGAACCGAAGGCCACCGGCGCCGTATTCGCCAGCAGACAAATAGCCGCTGCGTAGAACGGCGCAAAGCCCAGGCCGGTCAGCATGGCGGCGGCCACGGCGACTGGCGTGCCGAATCCCGCCGCGCCTTCGAGGAACGCGCCGAAGGCGAAGGCGACCAGCAGCGCCTGGAGGCGCGCGTCATCGGTGAGGTGGCCGATGGAATCCTTGAGCAGATCGAACTTGCCGCTCTCCAGCGTCACGCGGTAAAGCAGGATGGCGGCGAACACTATCCAGCCGATGGGGAAGAGGCCGAACGCCGCGCCGTAGGCGACGGCGGCGAAGAGCCTTCCCAAAGGCATACCGTAAGCTCCCGCGGCCACCAGCGCGGCCGTGCCCAGTCCCGCCAGCGAGGCCATCCAGGCCGGCTTGCGCGCCACACCCAGCAGGACCAGCAAGGCAAGAATGGGGATGGCCGCGACCAGTGCCGAGAGCGGCAGGCTGTTTTCGACCGGCGTGTAGTTCTGTTGCCACATGTTTGGCCGTTCCTTGACTAACCAGGAACATGTTTAACACATGGCTCCGGCGTACAAGCAGTCACGAATGGACAAATCGCCGAACTGTTCGGAAACTACGGCTTGGCCAGCCACGCGGCGGTTAGCATGTCCCGCCGCCGAAGCTCATGCGCCACTCTCCAGCCGCAGGCCGCGGAACTGGGGGATGAGCGCAAACGGTTGGGCCAGCGCGGCGATCGGCTCGCCGGTTTGGCGGATATTGCTTTCGTCAAATGCAGCCGGATCGCCGGCCACCAGACGCAGGTAGCCGATCCGCATCGGATCGATGCGCATCAGGCGGCAGCAGGTGGCGTCGACAGCCAGCGGGTCGGCACCAGCCACCAAGACGCCCATCGGTTTGGGAACGCCCTGAATGGGGCCATTGCCTTCCATGCCGACGATGCCGTCCACCAGAGTGAACTGCCGCGGAAACACACTATGCAGATCGGCCACCGATTCGTGAATGCCGGCCCAGTGGAGCACATTCTTCGGCCATCCGTAGACGCCGCCGGGCACGACGCCGAAGAGGTTCTTCATGGAGAGGGTGGCGCCGGTCCAATGATGTGTTTTCATTTTGGGCATGGACACCACCAGCGCAGCCCCCAGGACGGTATTGGGCAGATAGACCCGCTTGAGCTTGGAGAACCGCTGCGGCAAATCGACCAGCGTGACCTCATCCACGTTGAGGTCGACGAAGCAGTCTTCAAACCCGGGGATGATCTGGAAATAGCCGGCGGCTTCGGCAAGGTCCAGCGTGTCGCGGCGATTTCCCGGCCCTTCGGCGATCGTCACCTGGGAAGCACCCAAGGCACGGAATGCCTCGCAGGCCGCATGAACCAGCAGCGGGTGCGTATTGATGGCGCTTGCCGGCTCGAACTCGACCAGGTTCGGCTTGACCACCACGGAGCGGCCGCGAACCGCCAGGGGCTGCGAGGCGATCAGCCGGCGCACGATATCGTAGAGACGCTGGTCATAGGCCGGAGCGCGCACGATGGTGGTTTCCAACTGCGCCGGGCGGACCGGCCTGGCACAACCGGTTGCCACCAGTGCCGCCGCCGATCCAGCCAGCCAATCCCGCCTTGTCATGATTGCACCCATGGCTCAAATCCAGAACGCGCTCTTGCCCGCAACCGCTCGATCCGCCAGGATGCTGGTGGCAACCTCGGGGACGGTGCGGTAGGTGATGCCGGAAGGCGGTGTATAGCCCTCTGGCATGCGGCCGTGAGCCGTCAATCCCAGCCGCAACCAATTCAACGCGTCCGCCGTGCGGCACTGGTCGAGGAAGCGCAGAGCCACCTCCAGCGACTGGTCCGTTTGCCACATGCGGAAGCCCCGCAGGGCAGCCAGCGCCATTCCCGTGGTCTCCGGGTAGGCACCGGTTTCGTATCCCAGGGCCCTGGTAGACCCATGGTTCCAGCCGCCGCCCTTGCACATGCGGTTGGTCAGGAACCGCCGGCCCGCATCAATCCGCGCCGCCAGGCCAGACGCGGGATGCAACTGGTTCTCGCGGTCCAGCGCCAGGATCGCCAGCGCAGTCGGACTCACCCACGCCGCGTTGCCCGGCACCCAGGGCCATCCCGGAGCCGTTTCGGACGGAGTCTGGTTGCCGATCAACCACTGCCGGATGCGGAACAAGGCAGTCGACTCCATCCCTGTGGTCGCCGACAGCCAAGCTGTGGCGCGCCGGTGGCTTTCCGCTCCCAACCACTCCGCAGGCAGCAGTGCCGCCAGCGCGGTTACCCAGCAGCTTTCGCCCACGCCGGGGCGCGCTGCCCAGCCTCCGTCGTCCCGCTGTCCCGCACGAATCCACTGGAGACCGCGTTCGACCTCTGCCGAATCGCCGGCCCCCGCCAGCGCAAGCACCGCGTAAACGGTCGGCTCGGTCCACGAACCCCCACGGCGGTACGGCCATCCGCCGTCGGGGTTCTGCTGTTGGAGCAGTTTGGGTATCGGCATCACTTGCGCCTTCGGACGGGGCGCAGCCTGCGGGCAACTGCGTTGCTCCGCGCTCAGCGTTCAGGCCTGCGGCGGCGCCGGCGAGCCATCACCATTACCAGGGTTATGCCCGCCCCGAGCCAAAGCGCCCCGAGTATCGGCAGGGACATCTGTTCTCCTTTTTGTGCCAGCCGGCGGGATCGTGTCAAGAGCCCGAACGGCTGGCGCTCGTGTGGATCCGTTCTACCGCGTACGGCGCGCACGGCGCCGCCGCACGAATAGAAGAATCGCTCCACCAGCGAACAACCACATCAAACTCTGTACGATCATACTGGTTGTCTTATCCATACTCTCTCCTCTTGGTCTAACCTACATGCCCGCGTGCTTCATCATCGGGAACAGGTACTTGAAGATCTGCAACAGCGCCGGACCGGCCGCGACAATTATGATCGACGGCAGGATGAAGAAGAAGATCGGAAACACCAGTTTCACGCCCACCTTGCCCGCGCGTTCTTCGGCTTCCTGACGGCGGCGGGTGCGCATGAAATCGGAGTGATTGCGCAGACTCTCGCCCATACTGGTGCCGAACCGGTCATTCTGAATCAGGATGGCCATCAGCTTGCGGATCTCCGGCTCACCCGTCCTTTCGGCGAAATTCCGCAAAGCGTCGGCTCGCCGTTTGCCCGCGCGCATTTCCAGCGTGACCAGGGAAATCTCTTCGCTCAATTGCGGGTGCGTGATGGCCAGCTCCCGTGCTACGTGCTGGATCGCCTGGTCCAAACCGAGGCCGGCTTCCACCGAAACCACCAACATATCCAGCATGTCCGGCAGCGAAAGCCGCAGGATGGTCTGGCGTTTTTTCACTTTCTTCTCGAGGAAGAACTTCGGCAGAATCCATCCTGCCGCCGCCCCGAATACCAGCAACATCACCTTCATCACCGGATTGGACGGCATCCTGGCCAGCATCAGGAACGACAACGCCACCATGGCCAGAGTGCTGATGATCCTCAAACCGTAAAACACCGGGGCCGCGCTCTCGGAGCGGAATCCGGCGCGGATCAGATCTACCCTGAGTGTGGCCACCTCCTGCTCGGACGAAGGTATTTTCGATCCGATCGTCTGCAGAAACGTAACCACGGTGCCCGGGCGGGCCGCTTCGAGGTCGCCGGTCAAGCGGGGGCCGTCGAGGATGACAGGATTGCCGAGTTGGCGCAGGTACCGGTTGGGCTTGTAAACCCAGCGATAGCCGAGCCACGCCATCAGCACCATGACCATCAGAAACGTGGCAATCGACAGAAACAACGGGTGCGTCATATCAAACCTTGATCGTAATGATCTTCCTGATGCAGTAATAGCCCAAGAACTGGGCGAAGATGGAGCCAGCGACCAGCCACTTGCCGTCGGGATCCGCCGCCATACCCTGCAGGTATCCCGGCGCCACCAGCAGCATGCCTAACATGGTCGCGATGGGCAGTATGGTCAGAATGGTGGCAGTCAACCGGCCGTGCGCACTAGCCGCCCTGACCTGCCCCTTGAGCCGGAACCGTTCGCGGATGACATAGGCCAGCCGCGTCAGGATTTCCGCCAGATTGCCTCCGGTCTGCTTTTGCAGCAGTACCGAGGAAGTGAAAAACCTTACATCCAACAAGGGAACGCGCTCGGCGAAGTTGCGCAGAGCCGCTTCGAGCGTTGCCCCCAGGTTCTGTTCGTTGAACAGCGTGCGGAATTCCTGGCCCAGCGGGTCCGCCAGTTCCTCACCCACCATTTGCAAGGTAATGGTGAAGGCGTGGCCAGCCCGCATGGAACGTGACAGAAAATCGAGCGCTTCGGGAAACTGTTCCTCTAGTGTGTCCAAACGCTTCTTGCGTTTCTTCCGCACGTATAAGTACGGCAGGAACCCGAATATTACCGCGACGACGATGCCCGTAATGAGCCGGTTGCCAAGGAGTCCTATCAACGCCCCCAACCCCAGACCGGGAATGCAGAGCAGCCCCATCGCCAACAGCAGGTGGGTCGCCGAGAAGGACAAGCCAGCCTGTTGAATCTGCCGCTGCGCGTGCCGGGCGAACCGGAACGCCTTGATGCGCGCCATCAGCCCGTCCGGCTTGTCGGGGTCGATCTCACGCAACAGGTTGCTGATCTCCACCACCGGCTCGCCGGCGGCGACGTGCAGCCGGTCGATCATCCGCTTCTTTTGCCGCCCCTCGACGAACTGGAAGCCGACTTTGGTCGCCACCAGCACCAGCGCAAAGATCAACACCCAGACTGCGATCAACATCAGGGCCATTTAACTAATCTCCACCGCTAATTAATCTCCACCACGGTCTGGAACATCTGCTGCGGCAGGGTGATGCCGGACGCCTTGAGGCGCTCGTAGAACTTGGGCCGGATTCCGGTCGCCCGGAAACGTCCCAGCACCTTGCCGCTTTCGCTGATGCCCGTTTTTTCGAACAGAAAGATATCCTGCAGGGTGATAATGTCCTGCTCCATGCCCACAACCTCGGTGATGTGGGTAACCCGGCGGGTTCCGTCGCTGAAACGCGAGATCTGCACGAACACGTTGACGGCAGCGGCAATCTGCTGCCGCATCGAACGAATTCCCATGTTGGCGTTTGCCATGCCCACCATCACTTCCAAGCGGCCCAGGGCGTCGCGAGGCGTGTTGGCGTGGATGGTGGTCAGCGACCCGTCGTGGCCCGTGTTCATGGCCTGCAGCATGTCCAGCGCTTCTTCGGCGCGGACCTCGCCCACGATGATCCGGTCGGGCCGCATACGGAGAGCGTTGATTACCAGTTGCCGGATATGGATGGCGCCGACGCCTTCCACGTTGGCAGGGCGGGTTTCCAAGCGGGCCACGTGCGTTTGCTGCAGCCGCAACTCGGCGGCGTCCTCAATCGTCACGATGCGCTCATCCTCGGGAATATAGCTGGACAGAGCGTTGAGCAGCGTGGTTTTGCCGGCGCCGGTTCCGCCGCTGATCAGGATGTTCAGGCGGGCCTTAACGCACGCCTTCAGCAGCTCCAGCATGCCTTCGGTCAGCGATAGCTTCGCCACCAGGTCCTCGCCTTTCAAACCGTGGCGGCCGAAGCGGCGGATGCAAAGCAGCGGGCCGTCCACCGCGACCGGCGGAATGGCTGCGTTGACGCGCGAGCCGTCCGGCAGGCGTGCATCCACCAGAGGCGAACTCTCATCGACGCGGCGCCCCACCCGCGACACCACTTTTTCGATGATGCGCAACAGGTGTGCGTCGTCCTTGAATTCGACCGGCGTCCGGTACAGCTTGCCGGCCCGCTCCACGTACACCAGCTTGGGCGTCGTCACCAGGATGTCGCTGATGGTCGGATCCTGCAGCAGCGGTTCCAGCGGGCCCAGCCCGAACACCTCGTCCAGAATCTCTTCGATGACCCGGTCCTTTTCCACCAGGCTGAGCGGCGTTTTTTCTTCGTCCACCAGCTTGGCTACCGCTACCCGGATCTCAGCCCGCACCCGGTCGCCCGCCATCGAGGACAAAGCCTCCAGGTTGATGCGGTCGAGCAGCTTGCGGTGCAGCGTGAACTTCAACTCCTGGTACTCCGGAGTGGAGCCCTCGCGTGTGAACAGCCGGTTCACCCAGCCGGCTTCCCGGTTATCTCCCTGCCTCGCCGGCAAATCCATTAAAGCGGCCATAGCACTTCCTTCCCTTTTACCGATCGAACAGCCCGAAGCGTTTCGTCGAGCTCTTCTTTTCCTCTTCAATGTTGGCCAGCTTCAGGGCCAGCTTTGAAATCTGCCTGCCAAGTTCCCCGGTTCGGTTCAGCATCCGTCCCTCCGCGTACGTCTCGTACAGGTCCGGGTAGTCGTTCGGGATCATGAAAAAGATTGGCAGACCCAACATCCTTTCCAGTTCGCTCGCCGTGATGTCCAACCGTTTTGGCGCGCGATTGAGGATCAGCTTGATCTTGTGTTTGCCGAATCCACTGTCGAGCAACGTCTGCGTAATCTGCTTCGCCTGGTGCAGGGCCGGCACCTCGAGCGTGGTGACCAGACAGGCCTCGTCGCATTCCTCCAGCGCCGCCATGCAGATCGGGCTCAGACTCCGTCCCAGGTCCACCATCGTCCAGTCGTAGTGCGGCTTGACGAAAGCCAACACATGGCGGACCTGCTCCTCGGTAGGCCGCATCTTGGAAGCCAGCGCCAGGGGCGACGCCACGATGTCCACCCCGGGAATGCCGTTCGACACCAGCGCCTTCCAATAGTGAATGTCCAGCCGGTGCAGGTTGGTAATGGCGTCCAGAATCGAGTAGACCGAGCTGGTCTTGGTAATGAACCCCACCATCCCCGCGTCCAGATCCAGATCCGTCAGCAGCACCTTCTGGTTCTGCCGGCCCAGTTCCACCGCAACGTGGCAGATGATCGTGGTGGCGCCGCAGCCTCCCTTCGCCGAGAAAAAGCCGAATGCCTTGCCCGCCCCTTTACCTCCGCCGTCGCGCCGCCGGCTGCGTTCCGCCGAGCGCCGCTCGAGCGCTTTGCGTAATGGATCCCGCAGTGGCGGGTACAGGTACTCGTTGATCCCCGCACGCAGCGACGACAGGATGGCGCTGGGATCGGCCGACGTGTTGAGCGCGATGATCATCGGGTCGCCGGTAACCGCGCGGATCGACGACACCAGGCCCTCCAGCGGCTCCCTCCATCCGCTGATGTCCACCAGAACCACGTCTGGCCGCATCCGCTCCAGCCGATCGAGAAAATTGCTGACGTCGCCCACGTCCTGGTGCTCGACGATGACGCGGAACGGCAACTCGCCCAGGCACGCCTGCGTCTGCTCCCACAGCTCGCGATTCTCGATCGCCAGACCGATGGTCAGAGGGTACATGGTGGCTTCCCGGGTCTCCGCTACTGCTTGGCGGGGGCCGCCGCAGGCGCCGCTGCAGGGGCCGCCGCAGGCGGTGGACTCTGGGTTAAAGGTTGGTCGGAGGTCACCGGCTGCACTGCCGGCGCCAGCGACGGCACGGCGCTTACGCCCCTGGCTGATGTGGCGGCTTCCTTCTTCATCTGTTCGAGCATTTGCTCATACGGCAGCGGCGACGCGTTCAATTCGGCTGGGGCCCCCGTCTTGTCCAAACCCGGCTGCTGCAGCGAAGGCGAGATCGGACTCCCGAGAGGTTCCTTCCAGCTCAGTTCGGGAAGGGGCTGCCCCGCCTTGATCGGCCGTACCAGTTCCGGTGTCACGATGACCAGCAGTTCGGAGTTTTCCTGTTTCCACACTTGGCTCTGGAACAGCTTGCCGAGCAGCGGAATGCTCGACAGTCCGGGGATTTTGGACAAGTTGTTGCTCAAGGTCCTGTCCATCAAGCCGGCGATCACGAAGCTCTGGCCGCTCTCCAACTCTATGGTGGACTCGGTCTTTTGGGTTTTCAGGCCGGGAATCGAGAAGCCGTCAATGGTGACGCTGGTCGAGTTGTCGATCACGCTATACTCCGGAGCCACCCGCATGCGGATCGTGTTGCGCGGCGTGATGACCGGCAGGAACTTCAGCTTGACACCGTATTCCTCGTACATCACCGTCACCGCGCCCGCAGCCGCCCCCGATTGCACCACTGGGATAGGAAACGACCCGCCGGAAAGGAAACTCGCCTCCTGGCCGTCGGTGGTCAGCAGGTTCGGCTCGGCAAGTATTTCCGCCAGGTTCTTGTCCTGGTATGCCTGGATGGCCGCCCCCAGGTTGAGGTCCTTGCGGAAGAGCAGGATCTGCGCCACACCGGAGAGAGTGACCGCACTCGAGATGGAATTGCCGGTGGTGCCGCTGCTGGCTTGAACGCTCGGGGAGGTGCCGGTTTGCAGAAACACTCGATGGCGCTCTCCTGGTTGAATGCGTTGGTGAGGAGAGAAAAACCCAGGTCCCGCTCGGCGCTGATGTCAATCGTGGCGAACTTCACTTTCAACAGCACTTCGGGCCCGCTTGGTGCCACGGCCACCCGCAGCAGGTTCAACGGCTTGCCCAACGTCGAGGCAATCTCCAGCACCCGGTTGGCGCTCAGCATGTCGCGCACCGAGCCGCGCACGAAGACCGTGTCGTTATCGAAAGTGATATTGATGTCGTCGCTCGGAAAGTCGCGGGAAATCTGTTGCCGCACCGCCTCCAGCTTGACCGGGCTTACCCGCACCGTCAGGTCATAGACTAGGCGCCGGCCGCCATGCTGCCAAACAATTAGAGACGTCTCGCCAGGAGCCTTGCCGTTGATCACCACTTCCTGCGGATTGATGGCGATGGCTTCCACCAGGTCGCCATTGGCCACGGCGATCTTGTCGATCTTGAGCGGGCTGTCGATGATCAGGCTCTTGCCCACCGTCGTCGTCAGCTTGTCGATACGGACTGCACCGGCACCGGCCGGTTCCTGATTCGCTGGGGCCGGATCGGCCCCCGACAGCACAATTGCCGGTGCCATCCAGGCAGCCAGCAAACAGATGGAGATTCCACGGGCGCGTGTCATTTGCTTGCCTCCCCGGCGGTCTCGAATTTGGCTTCTTTCTTACTCGTGCCGGAAATGATCTCCATCACAAAAGCTGGCTCTTTCGGCGGTGCCTTCGGGGGGGGAGCCACTTGCACCTGACGAATCGGGCGCTCCAGCGGAGGATTGGGCGCCATGGCCACCCCGCCGGAGAACAGACGGCCCACCGCCGTACCCGGCGTCTTGGCGACCACCTTGTCCAGCGGGTTGCGCAGGGAGAGTTGCACCGTGGTCTGCGCCGATGCCAGACTCAACTGCTCCGCCTGCTCGGGCGTGGCCAGCACGGTGATCACCTGCACCACCACCGGTTTTCCTTCCGGGTCCTTCTTAAAATCCTGTCCGGCCGACAGCACCTCGACGTTCTGCAGCAGCGTCTTGGTCACCGTTCCCTGACGATTATCGCCCCCGGGAGGGTTGCCGGAAATCAACACATCCACGTGCATACCCGCCACCACGAACCCCGCCACTCCGGCCACTTCGTTGACCCGTAGCGGCACGGCCCGCATGCCGGGCGGGATCAGCACCGAGAACCCACCTCCGGCGCCTTTCGGCGCCAGGCGCTTCTCAATTACCGGTTCCTTGGCCATGATACCGATCATGACGCCGCGCCCCACCAGTTCCTGAGGGCGACTGGTTGATCCATCGGGAAAAGGGCCCGTCCAGTCCTCCAGCTTCAAGTCGTCTTCCTTGATTACCGAGCCCACATCCAGGTCTTTGGCCGCTACCGCGATCTTGGACGTGCTTTGCACCGCTACCGGCTGTTGCGCGTTGTTCTTCAACGCCCGGTACAACAGCCAGCTCACGGCAAACGCCACGAAGCCTGCAAAAACTAGAACCCCAACGAATCTTTTGTTCATTTTTCCTTCCCGCCGTCCGCCGCGCCACGGCCTGACTTACGGGACCTCACTGCCGCCTCCCAAATGTGGCGGCCCGATCGCTGATCTTTGCAAGAGATGCAGCCGCAGCGCTTTGGGCTTGGCTCTCTCAACCGCGCTGCGGCCATCTCGCTAATAATTATCATCGTCCCAGCCGGCACTCCTTGCCGGCCTGATGAGTACGCCTGTCCGCATCGAGCGGCCGGCATGCTCAGCCGGGAAGCCTAGGTGGTAGCGCTGCCAGCGGCGGCGGTCAACTGGCTATTGGTGGCTTGCCAGATGCTCTTGATGCTGCCGCCGGCGCCGATGAACAGAGCGGCCGAGGCCAGTGCCACGAACGCCAACAGCAATGTGTATTCAATCAGATCCTGGCCTTGTTCGTCATTCCAAAGGTTACGCAGATACGTCATTTCGATTCGCTCCTAAGTTTTGGATCCAAATTCCGTGATCGGTCGATCACCGGTTAGTGTTTTCGTGACCTCTCGGTCACGGCCTGATCCGCCGCCAGCGGCGGCGGAAACCCGGCCCCCCGACGCCTGGCCGCGCGCCCGGAATAGCAGCGCCACGCCATCGTCATAGACCACCCGCCACCGGCACGACTCTTTCAAGGTGCCGGTGAGCGGCGAGTTGGGAGGCATCAAAACCGTATCCACTCCGAACCGGGCCAATGTCTGGTCCCAGCCGTAGTTCACATTGAGAAGTTCGAGCAGCTTGGTCTCGAAATCTTCCCCGTAGAAATCGCTGCGCCCGTCCACGAACACGCGGGACCGTGGATACAGGCGGTAAATCAGATAATCGCCCCATTGATCGTAAGTGAAGACCCGCGCCGGGAGATATTGCCCCAGCGCGCTTACGGCGTCGGCGGGATACCGCTTCGGATCGAATTCGGCCCGGAACCGCTTGGGCGGATGGGGCGCATACATCAGCGCCACCAGCAGCGCCACGCCCGCCAGGCTGACCAGGTGCCAGCGCCCAAGGGCGTCGGTCTGGCAGGTTTCCCGCACGATGCGGTTGAACCACGCCGCCACCCGCTGCAGCCACCCCGCCACCGGCGCCGCCGGCAGACTCCGCAGGCCGGCATCCGCGACGGCTGCCACCATCGGCGCCACCACGATCATGAAAATCGGAATATTGCGCGCCGACAGCAGCGCCAGGTGAGCCCACAACAGGAACAACAGCGGCTCGGTGAAACTGCCGCGCCGTGCGCACCACGCCGCAGCGAGCACTCCACCCGCCAGCATGCTCTCGAAGAAGATCGCAATCGGGTGATGGAAATCCACCGAGAGGAACTCCATGATGCGCGCGCCCAGGTAGGGATCGCGCAGATACTGCCACACATGCACGTGGAGGTGGTAGGTGTACGGATTCAGCAGGCTCGCCACCAGGCACGCCAGCGCGCTCAGAAAGTACTTCCCCGCCCGCTCGAAGCCTGCCGCGCGGCCTTCCTCGCCTGCCGCCAGCAAAACCCGCAACAGCTCTCCCGCGCCGAACACCGCGATCAGCAGCACGCCCACCAGGAATCCACCGTGAAGGTTGCTCCACAACACCGTCAGCACCGGCAGCAGCACCAGCCACGGGATGCCCGCCACGCGCGACTGGCCCTCCCTCACGTGGTACAGCCCGTTCAGGAAGATCACCGCAAACAACAGCGTGAACAAGTGCGGCCGCGCCAGCCAGTGAATCGACGACCCCGCCATTGCCAGCACCGTGACGGCTATCGCCACCACCGCGTTCGATTTGCGCCGCGCCAGACGGAACACCAGCGTAATCGTTCCCGCGATCAACAACACCGCGAACAACGAAATCGCGGCCAGGCCGCCGGCTTTGTTCAGGCCCGCAAAAACCACATCTGCCAGCCACTCCCAGGCGTACCAGATGCTGTCCGGTTTGGAATAGGAGAACAAGTCCCGATACGGCACCGCGTGATGCGCCAGAATCCATTCGCCGGTGCGAATGTGCCAGCCCGTGTCGCCATCGCCCAGCAAAACGGTCAAGCCGCCCATACGCCCAAACAACAACGCAATCGGCATCAAGAACGCGATGTCCGCCAGTGACGGCAGCAGCTTGACCGCAACTCTTGAATCAGCCGTGTCCATAAAATTCACGCCATCCAAGCCGGAGACTGTACATCCTCCGTCGCATGCAACCGGTCGTGAAATGCCCGGAAATCCATGTAATTGACTCGCAGCGCCACCATCGGGTACCCACGCCCCGAGTCCGTTACGCGCAACACCGTACCCTGGCAGTGAATGCACTTCTGCCCAAATCCGTGATTCGCCGGCAACTCCAATTCGAGCGTTAGAATCTGCCCCAACGACGGCACCGGCAATGTCTCATCTCCCCCTTGCCACGCCACCAGGACGCCACTGCGGCTGATATTCTCCGTGTACAAGGTGCTGCGCAGCCAAAGCGCCGGCGACGTAACGTGGCACCGGAGTTGGATTTCAATCCTCGGGCTCTCGCGCCGGTTGATATTCCTCATGCGCTTTAGTTCGACACTCGGAGCGTAGCGCGCTAATTGTCTTGCCATCAATATCGTAAATGGGCTATATCCGTCTGTACTCGAAGGTTATTAGGAGTGAAGTCGAGGGTTGCGCCCGGAGGGCGGGTAGCCAGTGCGGCGCCCTTTTTTGGACGATTCCTCACTTGTGGTTCGCCCAGCATAACCCGACCGGCAGGGTTAGCATACGACACTATCCGGCAATATTCGAGCTATATGATGTCCTCTGATATGAACCTCGCGCGCAGCTAAAATACGTTGAAACTAAATGCTTTACTAAATATATTCAGAAAAACACTTTATCTGATGCATGGTTAATGTTGCATATTAATGTTGATTTATTGCTAAATATCATTGACAACCGAAGTAAATAGCCCGACAATCTGGATGAACAGTACTGGATACAGAAAAATCTGAAGCTGGCATATTTGCACGGCACGGGCTGTTTCAAGAGGTGAAGAATTATGACGCGGATTCTTTTGTACAGTGATGAACCCATCCTGGCTAAGGGCCTTGAATCGGTCTTGTGCCAGGTTGAAAGCTTTGAGCTGCTGCCAAGCTGCAATACGGTGACGGGCCTGATGGAGCAAATGTCCCAGGGCGTACCGGACCTGGTTCTGATGGACTTGACACCCGAGATCACCTTTGCCGTGCTTAGCGAAATGCAGCACGCCATGCAGAGCACCAAGATCGTGCTTTGGGTGAACTCGATTTCGACCGAACTGGCTTTCCAGGCGATGGGCTTGGGGGTGCGCGGCATCCTGCGGAAAACCCTGGCTACCGACCTGCAAGTCAAATGCCTGCAAAAAGTCCAGGCCGGCGAGCTGTGGTTTGAGAAGGCGCTCACCGATAGCTTCCTCTGCGCGCGCCGCGTGGCGTTGACGCAACGCGAGGGGCAGCTCGTGAGCCTGCTTTCGCAAGGCCTAAAGAATAAGGAGATCGCCACCACACTGATGATCTCCGAAGGCACGGTCAAGGTGTACCTCTCCCGGCTTTTCCAAAAAGTCGGCGTGAAGGACCGCTTCGAGCTGGCGTTATTCGGCTTGAAGAACCTGACCACCGGCCAGCTTCCGATTTCCGACAAGAGCCATCGCGGCGCTTCGGCCGGCATGCCCGGCCTGCGCTCGCTGGTTCTCGAGAAGCCGATGGACCGGGACGCCACGCCGGTGCGGTTCCCCACCCCGTTGCGGCCCCTGGCCTCGCGCTTCTAGTCGACCGGAATACTCCAAGTCTCCAACGGACGGCCCCGCACCAGTGCGGGCCGTCCTTTTTTCTTGCGACGCTCAGCCGCGGTGGCTCGACACCAAAGAAACCCGTCCGTAACTGCGTAGTATCCTTGATGTTGGCATGAGAGCCACAGCGATTCTCCTCGCCGCCGTGATGCCGGCCCTGGTTTCGGCGCAGCCGCAGACGGCCATTTATGTGGATGGCACGGCCAGCCTTGGAGAGTTCCGCTCCGTCTTTTCCTTCTTCGGTTATGACGAGCCGAATTACACCTACATGCAATATGGGCAGAAGCTGGTGGGTGAGCTCGCCCGTCTCGAGCCCATCTCCGGTCTATATTCGCGTGCACCACCTGCTCTGCACCGGCGACGGCGCCGCCGCCCTCAAATGGGGCTCGACCAACGCCTATACCCAAGATGCCGCCGGGCACCCGGTCTATGACTGGACCATCGTCGACCGCATCTTCGACACCTACATCCAAGCCGGCGCCAAGCCATTCGTGGAAATCGGCTTCATGCCGGAGGCGCTGTCGATCCATCCCCACCCCTACACCCGCAATTGGCCCACGCCCGATGACGGCCAAGGCTGGTCCTACCCTCCCAAGGATTATGCGCGGTGGGGGGAGTTGGTGCGCCAATGGGTTCTCCACTCGATCCAACGCTACGGCCGGCACGAAGTCGAGACCTGGTATTGGGAGGTGTGGAACGAGCCCGACATCAGCTACTGGAAAGGCACCGCCGATGAATACGACCGGCTGTACGACTACGCCGCCGCCGCGGTGAAAAGCGCTCTGCCGGCGGCGCGCGTCGGCGGTCCGGCCACCACCAGCCCGCATAATCCGAAGGCGGCGGATTATTTGCGGCAGTTTCTGGCACACTGCGCCGCCAAAGGCACGCCGCTCGATTTCATCACATTCCATGCCAAGGGCCATCCGCAAATGGTGGACAACCACGTACGCATGGGCCTCGCCCGCGAGATCGAGGACGTGGACGCGGGGATGCGCGTGATCGCCGAGTTTCCCGCGTTCGCCAAGCTGCCGATTGTGCTCAGCGAGGCCGATCCGGAAGGCTGCGCGGCGTGTTCGGCGCGCACCAATCCGCAGAACGCCTACCGCAACGGCACGCTCTACCCCGCGTACACCGCCGCCGCTTTGCGCGCCATGCTGCAACTCGCCGATCGCCACGGCGCCAATCTGGAAGGCATGCTCACCTGGGCGTTCGAGTTCGAGCACCAGCCTTACTTCGCCGGCTTTCGCACGCTGGCCACGAATGGCATCGACAAGCCGGTGCTGAATGTCTTCCGCATGTTGGGCATGATGGCTCCGGCGGGCGGCGAGCGTGTGCGCGTGGAATCGGCAGGCGCCGTCGCTCTCGACGAGCTGATGGCGAACGGCGTGCGCGGCCAGCCGCACATCGACGCCCTGGCCGTCCGCTCCGCTCATGAGATCGCGACGCTGGTATGGAACTACCACGACGACGATGTCGCGGCGCCGCCCGCCGCCGTCAACCTGACCATAACCGGCATCCCGCCTGCCGCCGGCCGCGTGCTGGTACGCCACTATCGTATCGATGAGGAGCACAGCAACGCATACACCGCCTGGCTGCGCATGGGATCGCCCCAGCAACCGACCGACGAACAATACGCGCGTCTGGAAGCCGCCGGCCAGCTGGAATTGCTTCACTCGCCGGAGTGGCTATCAACGCTGGACGGAAAACTGAGCGTGAGCTTCACCCTCCCGCGGCAATCCGTGTCGCTGATTGAGGCAGCCTGGTAAGCCGGACCTCGGGATAGCCCACCAGGTTTCATGTTCGACTCCCCGAACCAGATGATATTCTGGTGGCTCAGCAGCAGCCGACCTCCCGGACCTTGATCATGCAACGTCGCACTCTCTTCCCTGCCCGCCTGCGCTTGTCTGCCGCCGGCTTGGCCCTCGCCTCCGCACTCTCTCTCGCGGCGCTGCCAGCGCGGGCTCAGGAGTTGATCTTCAAGCCGTTTCACCAGAACGGAATCTACGCGGTCGGCGAAAAGGCCGGCTGGACGGTGACACTCCCGCAGGACGCAACCTCGATCTCCGATTACACCTACATCATTAAGAAAAACAACATCGACATAATCGCGGCGGGCGCTCTCGATCTCAAGCACGGCAGCGCCACCATCGAGACCGCTCTTGGCGAGCCCGCCATGCTTTATGTCGAGGTCAAAACGGATGCGCCGCCAACGCCGCCCGCGCAAGGCCCGAACACGACGCCGGTTGTTGCGAAGGACACCGCAATCCATCTTGGCGCGGCCATTGCGCCCTTCGCTGTTGCAGCCCTCGGTTCCGCGTCCTGCCGATTTCGACGCTTCTGGGACGCCAAACTGAAAGCCCTCGCTGCCATCCCGATCAATCCCGTCCTCACGCCCACCCAAACGGACAAGCCCGGCGTGGAGCTATACACGGTCAAGCTCAACAGCCTCGGTTCCCACGTTCAGGGCTACCTTGCTAAGCCAGCCAAGGAAGGAAAATTCCCCGCCCTGGTGATCTACGAGTGGGCCGGCGTACATGCCCTCCAGCCTGCAACGGTCACCGATCGTGCGGCGGAGGGCTGGCTGGCATTCAACGTGGATTCGCATGATCTGCCGCCCAGCCAGGGAACCGGTGTCAGCACGCAGTATCAGGCAATCGGCAACACCGACCGGGAAGCATCCTACTTTCTCAACATGTATCTCCGCGACTCGCGCGCCATCGATTACATCGCGACTCGCCCGGATTGGGACGGCAAGAACATCGTCGTCATCGGCACCAGCATGGGAGGCCACCAAAGCCTGGTCGCCGCCGGTCTGAATCCCAAGGTGACGGCGGTGATCGTCAACGAACCTGCCGGCGCTGACTCCAACGGCGATCTGCACGGCCGCAAGGCAGGCTACCCGAACTGGGACTCTACCAATCCGAAAGTCATGGAGACGGCTCTTTATTTCGACACGGTCAATTTCGCCTCTCGCATTAAAGCCCCTGTCCTCGCTGCGATGGGCTTCATCGACATCGTCGTTCCTCCGATTGGCGTCTGGATCGCCCTCGACCAGGTCCCCGGCCCCAAGGAAGCCATCCCCATGGTCGAGTCGAATCACAACAACTTGACGCCGGACAAAATAGGCGCCTTCGAGACCCGTTCCAAGGAAGTGCTCGGCATCATCCTGAGCGGCGGCGAGTTCAAACCGAACGAAGAACTGACGCGCGGGAGATGAGCAACGCTCACGGCTGGGCGCCGTGACGATCGATGCAGCGGCCGTTCGATCACCGCAGTAAAGGAATGTAGGCTGCGACGCGGCGCTGATACTGTTGGAATCGCTCGCCGAAGCGCTCGCCCAGCAGGCGATCCTCAATGCGAACCCGGATCTCGGTTCCCACCAAGAAAACAACCGCGGCGGTGAGCAGTATCGGCAGGGGCGTCAGCAGCCATCCAGTGCCGCACAGGACGCAAAGCATCGAGGTGTAGATGGGGTGCCGGAGCAGACCATACGGTCCCGAAGTTACCAGCTCATGATCCGCGTTCAGCCCGGCGTCAAGCCGCCATTGACGTCCCAACGCGCGTGCCCCGCTCCACGAAAGAGTGCACGCCACAACAAAAAAAACAACCGAGAGCGCGATTCGCCAGGCTGGCAGCGGTCTCTCCCAGAATTTGTTCTGCCACAACAACGAGTAGGCGATGACTTCCAGCAAAATGCCCCAGCGGGCGCGCCGGTCGACTAAGGTCGCTCTGTGCGTGGCACGCCCGGCCAAAAGGAATGGCATCAGCCAAACGAGCCATCCCGCAACCAGAATGCCATAAGCACAGGCCGGCATGTCGCTTGTTCAGCCCTACAGCAACTGCACTTCCCGCTGAATTTCGCCGGTCACCCGCGCGTCGTGATCGCCCACAAACATATCGATCTCCGAGCGCACGCCGAAATGCGGCAGGTACACGCCGGGTTCAATCGAGAAGCACGTCCATGGAATCACGCGCCGCTCGTCGTGGTTTTCCAGGTTGTCCATGTTGGCTCCGTTGCCGTGCACGTCCACGCCGATCGAATGGCCGGTGCGATGCACGAAATATTCGCCGTAGCCGGCGCTGGTAATCACGCCGCGGCTGGCATCGTCCACTTCGAAACCGCGCAATTCCTGGCCTGACGCAACCGCTTCCTGCACACGCTGGATCGCCGCATCGCGCGCGCCGGTCACCACGGCGAAAACCTTGCGCATCTCCTCCGGCGGATGGTCGCCGCAGAAGCCGGTCCAGGTGATGTCGTAGTAAACCGCCTCCAGCTGGTCAAGCTTGGCCCACATGTCGAGCAGCACCCAATCGCCCGAGCGAATCGGCGCGGTGACTTCCTCGGTCGGTTCATAATGCTGATTGGATGAGTTGGCGTTCACGCCCACAATCGGTCCGTGATCGGTCACCAGCCCCGCTTTGGCGAAGCGCTCGCGAATGAACTTCTTGACGTCCACTTCGCTCAGCGGCGCGCCGTTGCGTGTGCGCTCGGCGATCAGGACGAAGGCTTCGGCGCGCACCTTGTCGACCCTGCGCCCGGCTTCCAGGTGCGATTCCAGTTGCGCCGGCGTCCAGCGCGCTTCGAACACCTGAATCAATTCCGCCGAGCTGACCACCTCCAGGCCCAGGCTGCGCACCAGCTCCACCGTGCCCGCGTCCACCATCGCCACGTATGGAATGGCGCATAGCGGGGAATACTGCATCGCTACGCGCTTCAACCCGGCCGTCATCTGGCGCAGGCGGTCCACCTGCTCGCTCCAGCCGGAATAGAGCAGCTTCTCGCCCGGCGCGCCGGCGGTCATGCCGCGCTCTATGCGGTGCTCCAGGCCGCGCGGCTCACCCACGGCCGGAATCAGGTAATACCAGCGGCGCGTCGGCGTCCGTGGCGGCGTGATTCCCAACACCCGGTACGCCAGCGGGTCGCGCATGTGATGATCGAAAAACAACCAGCCGTCGAGGGCCTGGTTGCCTAGTTCCTGCTGAATCTTGGCGAGTTCCATAATCGGCAACTCCAGTCTATCCGATGCGCCGTCGGGCGGGCGGAACGGTAGGAGTACCGGAATGGGAGCCTCATATGTGGAGTATACTGTGGAGTGGGGTCCACAATGACGATACAGGTCGTGATGGATACAAAGCTGCTGCGGGCGGCGGATCTTGCGGCGAAGCGGCGCAAGGTGAACCGATCCGCCCTGATCCGGCAAGCCCTCGAGGGGCACCTCAAACGCTTGCGCGAAATGGAACTGGAAGAACAGGACCGGCGCGGGTATCTGGCCCAGCCGCAGCGTGAGGAAGAGTGCCGCATCTGGGAGGGCGCTGCCGCGTGGCCGCAGCTCTGAGGCGGGGCGATATCCGCCTGTATCGGTTCGCGCCCCCGGACAAGCAGCGGCCGGTGCTGGTTCTGACGCGCGATAGCGCAATCGGCCATCTGGCGACCGTAACCGTCGCGCCCATTACCTGGACCATTCGCGGCGTGCCTTCCGAAGTGATTCTGGATATCGATGACGGAATGAAGAACCGCTGCGCCGTCAATCTGCACAACGCCGTTACCGTCGCTCAAGCGCGATTGGGGCGGCGCGTAGGAGCCTTAGGAACGCAGCGCATGCAGCAAGTCTGTGCCGCCTTGGGCTTTTCGCTCGGTTGTTCCTGAGCAGGAGCGCCGATCTTCCTGGCGGCGTCCTATGTCAGGCATTGCCGGGCCCGTTCGCCTGCGCACAACCCGTCCCAATTCCGAACGCCTTTTGCGGCACCCGCACCCTGTCGTGCGTTTTCCGGTCTATAATCATCCCGCCGCGTTGGCATTACAATTGCCCTTCCATCTGTCGTGCGAACCCTCATCCAGGATCTCCGTTTCGGTCTCCGCATGGCCCTGCGGAGCCCCGGCTTCACTCTGATCGCGGTACTGACGCTGGCCGCCGGCATCGCCGCCAATTCCACGGTTTTCAGTTGGATTGACGGCGTCCTCCTGCATCCGGTACCGGGTGTGGCCGACCCAGCCAGATTGGTCGCGTTTGAAACCGTGGCGCCGAACGGCGATGCTCTGCTCACTTCCTACCCCGATTATCGGGATTACCGCGATCATCTGAAGCTGATCAGCGGCCTGACGGGTGCCACGATGCTGCCCTTCAGCATCGGCCAGGACGTGCACGCCGAGCACGTCTGGGGCGAGCTTGTCACCGGCAACTATTTTGCCGTGCTCGGCGTCAAGCCGATCCTGGGCCGGGTGTTCACGCCCGACGAGTGTGGCGACGCACAGGGCGCCCACCCCGTGCTAGTCATCAGCGAACGCCTCTGGAAACGCCGCTTCAACGCCGACCCCGGGGCGGTTGGCCAACTGCTCCGCGTAAACCGCCAGCAGTTGACCATCGTGGGCGTGGTGCCGGCCAGTTTCTTCGGCTCCATACCCGGGCTGAGGTTCGACATGTGGGTTCCGATTACTATGGGCGCGCAGCTCAAAGCACTGCAGGATTGGTCGCTCACGGATCGCGGAACGCGCCAGTTATTCGGTTTCGCGCGTCTTCGGCCGGGCGTCACCTTGGAGCAGGCACGTGCTGAAATCCAATCCCAAGCGCGCCACATGGCGGAAGCGGACCCGGAACACAACCTTGGTATCAGCGCCACCGTGCTTCCCATCTGGAAAGCCCATTCCGGCGCCCAGACATCGTTACTGAGACCGCTCATCCTCCTGATGGCGGTTTGCGGCGTGGTGCTGCTGATTGTCTGCGCCAACGTGGCCAACCTGCTACTGGCTCGCTCGACGGCTCGCCAAAGAGAGTTCAGCGTGCGCATGGCAGTGGGCGCCGGCCGCAGCCGCCTGGTGCGCCAGTTGCTCGGCGAGAACCTGGTGCTGGCCATGCTGGGCGGGCTGTTGGCCATCCCGGCTACTTCGTGGTTCAGTCAGTCGCTGGGAAGCATGGTGCCGCCCTCCGGCCTTCCCGTGGTGCTGGATATCCCTCTGAGCGGCGACGTGGTGGCCTTCACCTTTCTGCTGTGCCTGCTGGCGTGCGCCGTTTCCAGCGTCGCACCCGCCTGGCATATGGCCCGCGCCAATCTGAACGAATCTCTAAAAGAAGGCGGCCGCGCCGGTTCGGGGGGCTCCAGCTCGCACCGCATCGAGCGGCTGCTGGTAGTTTCCCAGGTCGCCCTGGCGCTGGTCGCCATCATCAGCGCGGGCCTGTTCGCCCGCAGCTTCCAGGCTGCCCGCCGCATCAATCCCGGTTTCGATCCCAACAACGTGCTGGTTTCGCATCTGGCACTGAATGGGTACACGGTTGCGGAGCGAAAGCAGTTTGTGGAACGATTGCGCGATCGCGTCCTGTCGCAGCCGGGCGTGACCGATGTCACCTATGCTCAAACCGTTCCTCTCTCCTTTTCCGGCCAGTGGTGGGAACCCGTGGAGATTCAAGGCTACGTGCCCGGTCCCAGCGAGAACATGAAGATCGACCGCAACGTGGTGGCCCCGGGCTACTTCAACATGCTGCGCATTTCGCTCGTCGAGGGTCGCGATTTCACCGACCACGACGATGAAAAGTCGGCGCCGGTGATGATTGTCAGCCAGACCTTTGCCCGGCACTTTTTTGGCAGTCGCTATCCCATCGGCCAGCATGTGAATGGGTGGGGCCGGTGGTTCAATGTGATTGGAGTGGCCAAGGACAGCAAGTACGAAAACCTGGATGAGGCGGCGAAGCCATATTTTTATGTGCCTTTCCGCCAATGCTTGCGCGAGGACATGGGCATCCGCCTCTATACGAGGACCGCCGGCGACCCGCGGCAGGCAGTGGAGCCGGTGCGCCGCGCCGTGCGCTCGCTCGATCCCGATGCAGGCGTCTTCGACTCTATGCCGATGGCCGAGAACATCAACGCCGCGCTCTTCACCGAAAAGCTGGCTGCTACCATGCTGGCCGTGCTGGGCGGGGTGGCGCTGCTGCTGGCGGCGCTCGGGCTTTATGGAGTGATGGCCTATGCGGTCGCCGAACGCCGCCACGAAATCGGCGTCCGCATCGCGCTAGGCGCACGCCCCGGCGACGTGGTCGGCATGGTGGTCAAACAGGGCATGGCGCTCACTTCGGTCGGGCTCGCGGTCGGCATGGCTGCGGCCCTCGCCGTCACGCGGGTGGTCGCCGCCGCGCTGGTTCAGGTGAGCGCCACGGACCCACTCGTCTTCGCTGGCGCGCTCCTGTTCCTGGCCGCCGTCGCCGCGCTGGCCAGCTATCTCCCCGCCCGCCTGGCCGCCGGCATCGACCCGAATCAGGCGCTGCGGTCATAACAGAGAGTCGGGGCATAGATATACTGGATTCGCAGCTTATGGAGCCGATGCCCAGCTTGTTGACATCGAGAGGGTTTCGCATCGGCTATGCCGTGTTCTGTGCGCTCTACGGCGTCTTGAACCTCGCCACCGCCAGCGCGATTGGACACCGTACCGCACACATCGTGCTAGGCCTGTTCTGGCTGGCGTTCGGCATCTTCTGGGGCATCGGCTCTTTCCCCCGAAAAAAAGCTCGACCTTAGTCCTCCGCTGGCGTGGCGCGGGCTGTCAGCCTGCTGAGCCGAGCCGTCTCGGCTCTTTCTGTGCCTACGTTCCCGTCACAATCCCGCCATCGACGCTCAGCACCACGCCGGTGACGAAGGACGCCGCATTTGAGGCCAGCCATAAATATGCGTTGGCGATGTCCTCGGGCTGTCCCATGCGGCCCAGCGGCGTGTGCGTGCGCAGCGCTTCCCGAGCCTTTTCCGGGACGGCTTTCATCATGTCCGTGTCGATGATGCCCGGCGCCACGGCGTTGACGCGAATCCCGAACCTGCCGAATTCCCGCGCCCATACCCGCGTCATCCCGATCACGCCCGCCTTGCTGGCGACGTAGTTGGTCTGGCCGAAATTGCCGTACAAGCCAACCACGCTGGAGGCGTTCAGAATCACCCCGCCCGCGCCCGCCTGGATCATGCGCGTGGCGACGGCCCGCGTCGCCACAAACACGCCCCGCAGGTTCACCGCAATCACCGCGTCGAACTGTTCGTCGCTCATCACGCCGGCAATGGCGCCTTCCTTGTATTTGACGATCTGCCCGTCGCGCAGAATGCCCGCGTTGTTGACCAGCGCGTACACCCGCCCTAGCGCGCGCACGGTCTCCTCCAGGGCGCTCTCCACCGAAGCCGCGCTGGACACATCCACCTTCTGAAAGATGCCGCCCGCTTCCGGCTCCGCTTCCTTGACGTCCCAGGAAGCCACCATGCAGCCTTCCTGGGCGAAGCGCCGCGCAGTGGCCTTGCCGATGCCCGCCGCCCCGCCGGTGACAATAACGACCTTGCCCGCCAGTCCCGTTTCAATCATGACGTTTTTATTATCGCCGGATGGGCGGAATGGCGGCGTGGTTGGCAAAGAACCGGCAAGCTAGCATGCCCTACCTGGTGAGACACGCTATAGTGAAAGTGTCCCCATGCGAGGCCCACGCTGGCTCCTGCTGCTGGCGATCGCCGCGATCCTCGGCGGCATCGTTTTCACGTATCGCGCGCAGAAAAGGTCGGCCGCGGCGCACGCGCCCGCCAAGCCCAAGGAACTGCCCGACGATTTACACGCCGCCGCCCAACTCTGGCACTGGGTGGAAACCGACGCCAAGACCGGCCACGTCCGGGCCGACATTACCGCCGTGGACTTCCGCGAGGTCAAGGATTCATCGCGCGTCGACCTCAAAGGCATGACACTGCGTCTGCCCGGTAAGAAGGGCGACACCTACGACCTGGTAAATGCAGCCAGCGCCCAGTTCTACAAATCCGAGCATCGGCTCTATTCCGAGGGCGAAGTCGAGATCACGCTGAATCTTCCGATGGACGGCCCGCCGCAGCGCGCCCCGGTAATCATTCATTCCGCCGGCGTCACCTTCAACACGGAAACCTACCGCGCCGAAACCGACAGTCCCTCCACCTTCACTTTTCAAAACGGCAGCGGCAAGGCCACCGGTGCGTACTACGACCCCAGCGCGCACGAATTGCGCATGAAGCAGGACGTCGAGATTCACTATCAGCCGCAAGGCCCCGGCGCCAAGCCGATGACGATTGAAGCCGGCGGCCTGGTCTTTCATGAAAACGACCAGACCATCGAGCTCACGCCGTGGGGCAAGTTGACGCGGGAAGGCACGGTGGTGGAGGGCGATACACCGCTAATCCGGTTGCAGAACCACCAGATCAGCAAAGTGCACGCCCTCAATGCGCGCGGCACGGAGGATAACGACAATCGCCAGATCGCCTACTCCGCCGGCGAGCTCTTCATGGACTGCAACGAACACGGCCAGGTGGAACATATCGCCGCCGTGAACAACGCCCGCCTGGTGTCGAATGCGCCCACTTCGCAAACCACCGTCACCGGAGACCGCGTGGATCTGAATTTCGAGGTGCGCGACAACCGGAGCATCCTGCTCCGCGTGGCCGCCGCCGGCCATGGCGTGGTGATTTCGAAACCACTCGCGGCGCCCGCGAGCGAACCCGGCGACACCCACCTGCTCTCGGCCGACAACCTGGAGATGACCATGCGCCCCGGCGGCAAGGAAATCGACCGCGTGGTCACGCGTGGGCCCTCCAGCCTGGAGTTCGTTCCCAACACCGCCGCCGCCCACCACCGCGTTTTGCGCGGCAAGGATTTTCTGATCGCGTACGGCCACGAAAACCGCATCGACACCTTCCACGCCATCGATGCCCGCACCGCTACCGACCCCAACGCCGAGGAACGCAAGCGCAAGCGCGCGCCATCCGTCACCGGCAGCCGGGAAATCAACGCCCGCTTCGATCCCAAGACCAGCCACCTTCTGGCGATGGAACAATCCGGCGGCTTCACCTACGCCGAAGGCGACCGCCAGGCCCGCGCCTCTAAGGCCACCCTCGATTCGGATCAGAACGTGATGGTGCTCGATGGCGGCGCGCGCATGTGGGATTCCACCGGCTCGACCAGCGCCGACCGTATCCGGATGGACCAGCGCAGCGGCGACTTCACCGCCGAAGGCAACGTCAATTCCAGCCGCATGCCGGAGCCCGACGCCAAGAAGAACTCCCAGATCCTCGCCACCGACGAACCGCTGCAAGCCCAGGCGCGACGCATGGTTTCCACCAATAAGAGCCACAACATGCACTATGAAGGCGGCGTGGTGATGTGGCAGGGCGCCAACCGCATCGCCGCCGACACCGTGGATGTGGACCGCGAGAAGCGTTCCTTCATCGCCGACCGCAACGTGGTCAGCAGCCTCTGGGAGGAGCCCAAGGACGAGGAGAAAAAGAAGACCGCCGTGCCCGTGCTCACCGTGGTGCGCGCGCCGCGCCTGGTCTACACCGATGCCGACCGCCTGGCCGTGTATACCGGCGGCGTCGACATGTCGCGGCCGGGGATGCACATCACCAGCCGCGAATTGCACGCCGTCCTGGCCGATTCGAGCGCCGATTCGCGCCTCGAAAAAGCCTTCGCCGATGGCGGCGTGAAGATCGTCGCCGACACCGTCAACGGCCGCCGCATCGCAACCGCCGAACACAGCGAGTACTACACCGGCGACGCGAAGGTGATCCTCTTTGGCGGCAAGCCCCGCCTGGTGGACGAAGCCGGGCATTCCACCGAGGGCGAAAAATTGACCTACTTCTCCAACGATGATAGGTTTGTTGTAGATGGGGCTTCCAACCGGCCTGTCCAGACCTTTATCACCCGCCACCGAAAATAGCGGCGGTGTCAGCAAACTCGAGACCTCGGAGATCTCCAAAGCCTACCGGGGGCGCCGCGTCGTGGATGACGTGACGGTGCACCTGCAGCAGGGCGAAGTGGTCGGCCTGCTGGGGCAGAACGGCGCCGGCAAGACCACCACGTTCTACATGGTGGTCGGCCTCATCACGCCGGATTCCGGCCGCATTCTGCTCAACGACGAAGACATTACCGGCCTCCCTATGTACCAGCGGGCGCGCCGCGGCATCAGCTATCTGCCGCAGGAGGCTTCGGTTTTCCGCAAGCTCACGGTGGAGGAAAACCTGATGGCGATACTCGAAACGCTCTCGCTTTCCTCGCGCGAGCGCCGCGAGCGGATGGAGCTCTTAATTGAGCAGATGGGCCTCGAAAAAGTCCGCCGCAGCCGCGGTTACATGCTTTCCGGCGGCGAGCGGCGGCGCGTCGAAATCGCCCGCTCGCTGGTGATCAGTCCGAAATTCCTGCTGCTCGACGAACCGTTTTCCGGCATCGATCCGATCCAGGTGCTCGAACTCCAGCGCATCATCTTCGATTTGAAGCGCGCCGGCATCGGCATCCTGATCACCGATCACCAGGTGCGCGAAACCCTGATGGTGACCGACCGCGCCTACATCATCGACGAAGGTCGCATCTTCCGCGGCGGCAGCCCCGAAGCCCTGGAGCGCGACCCCGAAGTGAAGCGCATCTACCTCGGCGAATCGTTCAAGCTGCGGCTGTAGAAGCGCGCACACAGTGGGGCAGGCGCTCCGCCTGCCAACCCTCACCGGCCTCTGACGGGACGGCCATACGCGCGGGATATCAGTACGTAAGTCAAGGTCCTGACGGAATGCTCCTCACGGAATGCGGACACCCGGCGACCCGCGCGCGCTTCTTGCTCACGCCGCATCCCCGCCGAACGCCTTCCCTCTTATCTCTCGCACCGCGGCCAAAAGGTCTTCTTCCGGTGAGCCGCCTCGAAAGCCTCGTGCCAGCCACAGGTTGTACGCCAGATCGACAACCTCCCGGTCGGTCTCCGATACGGGAACGTCTTGCCGGATGGGGATCACGACTGCACGTTGCTTTGCCATGGTGCTGTTCCGCCTTTCGGTTGCATTGTTGAACCAAAGATCAAGGGCGTGACCTTGATGCCTATTCGAAGGAAATAGGCGCTTGAGGGAAGGCACGCCCCTGTGGATCGGACCCTACGCCGACCCAAAACCAGAACTATCCAAAAGCGATCGTCCTTTACCGTTGAGCTTTGCGCGGCCTCCTCGCTCGATACATTCGCCCCAACTCACGCTCGCAATATTCGACGAACATGGCATCTTGCCGCTGTATGGCATAGCGAAATTCCAGCAGCAAGTTATTGAAATCGTGTTCTTGCTTGGCTTCGGAATCCAGCTTGTGCGTCCAACTCGCGGTCGTGAAAAAGGCCCTCGCTGCTTTCATACAGACAGTTTTCGGACTGCTCACGCAAGCCCGCCGCATGACGAGCAGATCGCCCGTCTCCCCTAACCCTTCTGAATTCGGTCACGGATCGTGCCGCTGCTTGTGTTGCGCCGCCTCCAGGGAATGCCCATTTCCCCTGCCCGCCCGAGCCACTTGTTGAATCCGATGTACCGAGAGTGTTCCGCGAAAATATCACATTGTCTCGTGGCCGGCTGGTCAAAATTGACCAGTCCGAACGTCACCAGAGCCAGACCCATCTTGGGGGCCTTTCACAGCCAGGGTCAGGGCCAGCGCCGCGGGCAATTCAGAGCGCTTCGTTCTACGCGCCGATGGCCAGGTGCAGTAGGCGAAACGCCATCCACGCGATCAGCGCGGCCATCGGGATGGTGAGCACCCACGCCCACACGATATTGGTGGCAATCCCCCAGCGTACGGCCTTCAACCGCTGAATGCTGCCGACGCCGGCGATCGCCCCGGCGATGGCATGAGTGGTGGAAACCGGCAGACCCAGGTGGCTGGCCAGCAGAACCGCGCCGGCGGCGCCGGTTTCGGCGCAGAATCCGCTGCGCGGTTTCAGGCGCGTCAGCCGCGTGCCCATGGTGCGCACAATCCGCCAGCCGCCGCTCAGCGTGCCCAGCGCGATGGCGGCGTGGGCGGCGAGAATCACCCACAGGTGAATTTCGAAGGTCTTCTGGAATCCCGAGGCCACCAACACGCCGGTGACGATCCCCATGGTCTTCTGCGCGTCGTTGGAGCCGTGTGAGAGACTGAAGGCGGCCGCCGAAACCAACTGCAGCTTGCGGAAGTAGAAGTCCATCTTACTGGGAGTGGAACGCCGGAACAGCCAATACACCGCGATCATCAACAGATAGGCCGATAGCATCCCGATCAGCGGCGCGGCAAAAATGAAAAGAATGGTCAAACTCCACTGGCCGGCGATCAGCCCTTCGAAACCATGACTCAAGCCGCGCACGATTCCGGCGTGCGCCACCGCCGCGCCCGCATAACCGCCGATGAGCGCGTGCGATGAACTGGTGGGCAGCGCCAGCCACCACGTGATGAGGTCCCAGAGAATAGCGCCCGCCAGGCCGGCCATGATGACGTAGGGCGTCACCAGGTTCAGGTTCACGAATCCTTTGCCCACGGTTTTGGCTACCGCCGTGCCGAACAGGAACGCCGCCACGAAGTTGAAAAACGCGGCCCACACCACGGCTTGTCCCGGAGAAAGCACACGCGTGGCCACGATGGTGGCGATCGAGTTGGCGGCGTCGTGGAATCCGTTGATAAAGTCAAAGACCAGCGCGATGCCGATGATCAGAATGGCCAGCTGAAGAACGGTCATCGCTAGTGCCGTTCCAACTTCTCTCGGCTAATTGACCGGTGCCACTGCCCGAGGCGCTGCCGCAGGTAACGCTTCCCTCTGCCGGTCTTGAGATAGCGTTCTCGGCGGAAAGCGTCTTCCCGGTCTAGGCAGCCCTCGTAATAGACCAGCACCAGCGGCCGGCGCCGTTCAGTCGACTTCACCCGGCCTTCCGCGTGTTCGCGCATGCGTGCCTTCAAGTCGGAGGTTGCGCCCGTGTACAATTCACTGTCCTTCTCGCTGTACAAAACGTATGTGTATTGCATAGGTGTCGAGTTGGAACCGCATTAGCTGTTCTTGACCACGACATTCTGCAGCACGTCGGCCACGTCCTCGCAACTGTCGATGGTCTCTTCGAAGAAGTCGTACACTTCTTTGAGCTTGATGAGCAGGATAGGGTCTTTCTCTTTGTTGAACAGATCGGCCACCGCGCCGCGGCCGATCAGGTCGCCCTCGTTTTCCAGGCGATTGATCTCGATGCAATGCTCCATCAGCGGCCGCCCCGCTTCCAGCGCCTCAAACGCGCTGTGCATCGACGTGGCGCAGTTCCGGACGATTTCCGCCAGTATGATCATGCTGGGAGGAATCGGATCGATGTGGTACGACAACAGCCGGTGCGAAGTGTCTTCCAGGCCGTCCAGCACGTTGTCCAGCGAGGAGGAGATGTTGTGAATGTCTTCCGGGTCGAGCGGCGTGATGAAGGTCTGGTTGAGGCGGGTGAAAATCTCGTGAATGAGTTCGTCGCCGCGGTGCTCGAGCACGTTGATTTCCATGGCGAACGCAGCCAGCGTGGAGTTGCCCGCGCGCACCCCGTCCAGCAGCAGGCGCGCCGCCTCGGAGATGATATCCGCCTGCTTCAAAAACAGGCCGTAGAATTTCTCTTCGCGTGGAAGGAGTCGCATATCAAGAGGGGATCAGGAGAAGCCCATCTTAATCGCATTGCAACAACCAGGTCAATATTGGGTTACGGTTCGGTAACGATGGGAAACGGCGCGGCATCCAGATCTCCCTCCCCGGCGCCATCCAGCTTAAGAAAACGCGTGTCGAGCAGGCGCCCCGTGTCGATGTTCCCCATGGCGGAAAGGATGTTCTCCTTCAGATGCGGATATTCCTTTTCCAGGCTGGCGAACAGATCGCGCAGCGAGCGCCGCACCGTGCCGGTGCGTTGCGAACAGCCGCAGGGAATTAGTGGAACCCCGAGCGATTCGGCGAAAGCGCGCGTCACATCCTCGGTGACAAACACCAGCGGACGAATCAGCCGGAAGTCGCGCTCGCGCGACCAGGTGACCGGCGGCAGCGCGCTCAGCCTCCCGGTAAACATGGTGTTGCGCAGCAGCGACTCGCAGAAATCGTCGGCGGTGTGGCCGAGTGCGATGACGTTGGCGCCCAGTTCGCGCGCGATCTGGTAAACCGCGCGGCGCCGGTAGCGGCTGCACAGATCGCAGCCGTGCTCCGGTTGATCCGCCAGCAATTGCAGCGAGGGCGCATCGCGGAAGTAGGTCCACGAAACGCCGCGCTGGCGCAGATATTCGCCCAGCGGCTCGATGGGGCGCAGGAACTTGCCCTGTTCCACGGTGAACGCGCAGACGGAGAACTCGACGGGCGCTCGCCTGGCGAGCAATAGCAAGGCTTCGAGCAGCGTGGCGGAATCCTTGCCGCCCGATAGCGCCACGGCCACCCGGTCGCCATCGCGAATCATCCGAAAGCGATGGATGGCCTCCCCTACCTTGCGCAGCAGCGTTTTCTCGAGATCCACTGCTTCAATTATACGTGGCGCGGCCTAAACATCCGATCGAGGAGCCAGTTCGGCGGCGCATGACGCCAGGTCGCCGGGACGGAACGGCTTGCGAAGTGTGCGGCAGCAGCGGAAACGGTTCGCCAGCGCCGGGTCGGGTGACGTGGCAACGTAAATGAGGGGAACTGTTTCAGCGAACTCGAGAAAATGGGCCGGCACGTTGGTGATCAGTAGAGAAACGGATTCCGGCGCGTCCCGCAAGGTCAGCAGGGCTTGTTCCAGCCCGGTCTCAACAGCCGCATACCGCTCGCGCTTGAGAATGCCGCCGACAAACCTCTGAATCATCGGGTCCTCCACGATCAGCGCGCACCCGAGAGCGGTTTTCTGCGGCATCTATGGTCTCATCTGCGAAGACACCAAACGCATATTAAGGCCCAAATACCATTCTGCGCGGAGCCGACGGTCACCTGCAATACCCTCTGAAGGGCGTGCCATTATCCCTAACCGTGCGGTGATTGAATTGCGAGCAGGTCGCACCAGCGCCCGAAGAGCTGTCGCGCCAACGTCGTTAAGCGTGCGGCGTTACGTGTATTGTCGATCGGCGCCCGGAGGTCGCGCAGATCCCCGCAGTTCAAATCCTGCGAGCACCAATCGGCGATCATCTCAGGCGTGACTTCCAGGTGAAACTGGAGGGCGTAGGCGCTGGCACCGATACGAAAAGCCTGGTGGCGGCAGGCGGTGGAGGAAGCCAGCCAGCAGGCGCCCGGCGGCAAATCGAACGTTTCGCCGTGCCATTGAAACACCGTTTCGCGCGGCCCCGCGCCTGCAAACAGAGGATCGGCGGCGCCCTCGCCGGTCAGTTCGATCTCGAACCAGCCGATTTCCTTCACCGCGTTGGGGTAAACGCGGGCGCCCAACGCTTTGGCGATCAACTGCGCGCCCAGGCACACGCCGAGCACGGGGCGGCGCGCCTCCACCGCCTGCGCGATCCAGCGCGCTTCCCGCTCCAGATACGGCAAGCCGTCGTTGACCGACATGGCGCCGCCCATGAAGATCAGGCCGTCATAGCGCGCTGGGTCCGGCACGGCGGCGCCGGGCTGGTAGAGATCGGCATAGTCGATCTCGATGCCGCGGCGCACCAGCTCCGGCTCGATGCGGCCGAGATGCTCAAAAGGAACGTGTCGGAAAGCGAGAACGCGCATAAACCTGGCAAAACGAATCCGCGCCTACTTGTTTTGGGCTACCTGAAAGTGGCTCAGGCCCGCGGCATAGTGTTCCACCCCGCGCACCAGTGCCTCGGCCACTTTCTGCCGGTACTCGGGCTTGCGGAGCATGGCTTCCTCCTTGGGGTTGCTGAGGAAGCCGATTTCGGCCAGCACGGACGGCATGGTGGCGCCGATCAGCACCACGAAGGGAGCGCGGCGCACGCCGCGATCGCGCTCGGCGGGGAAGCCGTGCACGTACAGCGCGAACAGCGACGACTGGATACTGCCCGCCAGATCTCTGGATTCCTCCGCTTTGTCGTGCAGAGTGATCTTCTGGATCAGGTCGTGCAACTCGGAAATGCTCTCCATGGAGCTGGCGTTTTCGCGCGCGGCCACCGCCAGCGCGTCTTTGGCCTCGGTGAAGTTGAGGTAATAAGTCTCGACGCCGGACACACTCGGCACGGAAGAAGCGTTGGCGTGGATGGAAATAAACAGATCTGCCTTCTTTTCGTTGGCCAGCGCGGTGCGACTCTCGAGCGGGATGAAGACGTCGGTCGAGCGTGTGTAGATCACCTCGGCGCGCAGGCGATCCTCGATCAGGCTGCCGGCGCGCAGGGCAATGTCCAGCACCAGGTCCTTTTCGAGCAGTCCCTTGGCGCTTGCGGTGCCCTCGTCGTGGCCGCCATGGCCGGGGTCGATCACCACGCGGTTTAGCTTGAGGCCCAGAGCGCGGATGAGGGAGGTTTCGCCGCTGGCGGTGCGGCGCGCTGCTTTGCCCACCCCCAGGGCGGACGCGTCGGCCGGCCTGATAGTATCCTTCGGAGCCGGAGTGGGGTCGGCAGCTCTAGCCATGAGCTGTGGGTTGGGCAGCGACGGCGCAGTCGTGGCAGCCTTAGCCAAGGGCGGCGGATTGGGCAGCGATGGCGCAGGCGGGGCGACCTTCGCCACCAGCGGCGGATCGGGCAGCGTCGGCGCAGGGGCGGCAGTGGCCAGCAACGGTTCGGGAGCGGGAGCGACCGGCACCGCCACCGTACCGGCCCGGATGGTGAGCGGCGGCTTGGGCAAATCCGGCTTCTTCATGTCCGGCTCCGGAACGAACAGCTTGGTGGGAGTTGCCGGCGCCGGGGCCGAGACGTTGCGCAGTTCGATGATCAGCCGGCCGGGATTGGCGAGTTGCGTAGTCATCGAGCGGGCGTCGCCGGCCAGGTCGATCACCACCCGCGTGACGCCCGGATTGGCCTCCGCCACGCGAATGCGCTTCACCACCGCATCGGAAACATCTTCCGCGTAATAGCGGGTGCCCAGCGCGTTGCGCGCGTTCACGATATCGAAATAGATTCGCTCGGGGTTGTGCAGACGGTCCGAGCGGTAGTGGAAATCGCCACTCACCTCCACCGCGATACGCGTCACGTCGCCCAGCGACCAGTGCCGCACGGCGGTAACGGAAGCCGTGGGGACACTTCCGGAGCGCGCCCACAGGGCCCAGCAGAGAACCGAAAGCACGGCAAAACGCTTCATGTTCACTCGGCCACTACTGCGACACATAACGCAACGCACCATCATCGCCAAGGACCGCCCGCACATGCGTCGTATCGTCCGGTCCGGTTACCGCGGGCGCGGCCGGCGGCTGCGGCTTTTCCACCGCGGCCGGCGGAGCTTCCCGCAACTGGCGAGCCACCAGCTTCAAATAATTCTGTGTTTCCGGGTACGGTGGCACCGTACCGTACTTCGCCACCGCGCCTTCACCGGCGTTATATGCGGCCAGCGCCAGCGGGTAATCGCCACGGTAAAGGTCCAGCAGATAGCGCAGGTATCTGGCGCCGCCTTGAATATTGTCTGCCGGGTCGAAAGCGTCCAACACGCCGAAGCGGCGCGCCGTCGAGGGAATCAACTGCATCAGGCCCAGCGCTCCCTTGGACGACACCGCGGCGGGATTATAATTGCTTTCCACTTTGATGACGGAATGAATCAGTTGCGGCGGCAGCGAGTGCTGGGCCGCGGCCCGTTCCACCGCTTCCGCGATGGCCGCAGCGGATATCGCCGGCGCCGGCTGGGCGATCGATGCGGGAGTGGGCACCGGAACCGCCGGCCGGGCCACTGGGCCTGGCACGTCGCGCCGCGTTGTCACCACCACGCTTCTCACCAGCCTCCCCGTGCGCTGATCGGCGCTCACCACGCTGACCATGCGCTCCGCGGCGCCTGCCGTGGAGGGCGATCCGGCCACCGCCGTCATCGCCGCTGCCGAAGCCAGGATAAAACAAAAACACCGCAAAATGTTTTTCCCCCTCAGTATAAAACAAAAAGCCGCTTTCGGGAAGCGCTTATTTCCATTATTTCCAATGGTATCATTTCCCTGTGAGATGGGCCGGATTGGCGCCGGTTGGCAGCATCGAGAGGCGTATTGCGCGCCGCAAGGCGCCTCCCCCTGCTACCGAAATTACGCATTTTCAAACCGTTGACACCGCTCAAGAAATGGGCCGCCCGTGAACAGTGACCTGCACCCGCATTACATCGAGTTCCGCCACGTCTATAAGACGTTCGATACTCCGGTTTTGGTCGATACCAGTTTTTGCGTCAATGCGGGTGAAACCGTGGCCATCATCGGGCGGAGCGGCGTGGGCAAGTCCGTAACCCTATCGCACATCATGGGCTTTCTCAAGCCGGATGCGGGGCGCGTGATCGTGGCCCACGAAGATATCACCGACATGGACGAACCCGAGTTGCGGCGCATCCGCAAGAAGGTGACCATGGTCTTCCAGTCGGGTGCCCTGTTCGATTCGCTGACGGTGGCCGAAAACGTGCTCTTCTCGCTCGAGCAGCGCGAGGACTACGACGAGCAGAACAAGGAAGACGTGGTCGACGGCCTCTTGGGAATGGTGGATATCGCCGAGGCGCGCGACGCCTACCCCGCCGATTTGTCCACCGGCTACAAGCGCGCCGTCGCCATTGCACGCGCCATCGCCGCGCAGCCGCAATGTATCCTCTACGACGAGCCCACCACCATGGTCGACCCCATCATGGGGAGCCACCTGGGCGACATGATGCTGCGCCTGAAACGGCAGCTCAAGCTCACTTCGGTGGTCGTCACGCACGACCTCGACCTCATGTACAAGGTCGCCGACCAGGTTGTTTTCCTTTACGAAAGTGGTGTGATCTATTTCGGCCCGGTCGACGGCTTGGCCAAGTCCAGCCACCCTTATATCCAGGAGTTTCTGGAGATGGACCGCGTCGAGCGCGTGTAGCCTTTGGGCGGGCGGCCCGTTAGGCCTAACGGTGTTCACCAGGTCGCGGCGCGGGCTGTCCAGCCTGCTGAGCCGAGAGTCATCTCGGCTTTTCTTCGCCGGGACCATTCCCAGCCTCGACCGTAAGGGAGCGGTCGCGGCCAATTGGACCTGCCTATTGTCCGACAGGCCCCTATGCCTTCCCAGCTCCGCCCTGCCTCACTGCCACGCCCTTAAAGAACGTGTAGCAGAAAGTCCCGTCCGGCTCGGTCGCGCGGTACAGGTCCGCGATGCCTTTCTCCCACGTGCGTCGATCGATGAGCCCCAGCGAGAGCGCATGGTCGCGGACTCCTTCCACCATCGCGGTGAAGGTGTTCCTGGAGAATCCTTCGACCAGATCCGGCCGGCTGTTGTCCACGTAGACCATCCGCGGGCTCACCCGCACCTCCCGGAACCCGGCTTCCACGAGCAGCGGATAAAGCCGCCGGCCCACCAGAGCGTCGCCGCCCATCCGGGCTTGCACATCCACCAGGCACTGCACGGCGCGCGCGGCCTCCGGCGTATGCGGATAACAATACCACGAGCCGTGGTCGCCCTCCATCACCGTGATCGTACCGCCGCGGCGCAGCACCCGCTCGATGGCGCGCAGAGCAGCCACCGGCTTCGCCAGGTGCTCCAGCACGAAGCAGAGGAAGACATGGTCGAAATGCTCATCGCCAAAGGGGAGATCAAACAGGTTCGCCACCTGGAACTCGACGTTCCGGTTGCCCGCCGCCTCAATTCGCGCGCGGGCCTGCTCGATCGACTCCGCCGAGATGTCCACCGAGACAATCCGCGCCCCCGGGCTCCGCGCGGCGAGAAAGACCGTCTGCGCGCCCGTGCCGCAGCCGCACTCGAGCACCAGGCTCCCCGGCGGATACGCCGTGTCGTGGTGCAGCAGTTCGCTCAGCGTGTTGGCCTGATCGGCCAGGCGGTCCGCTTCGCGCGCCGAGTAGCCATGGACGTATCGAACTTCGGACATCACACTCTCAATTTAATCGTACGTCCCATCGCGCGTCCACCCGGCATTCCGCCGCGACTCCGAAAAGAGTCGTGCGGTTTTCAGGGGCGGAACTTGCGACCTCGCGCACCGTAGTAAAATGAGGAGAATCGTCAGATTCCCAGCGCGGCGATCCAGCCACTCTATGGACATATTCCTAACCGGAGCCACCGGAGCAATCGGTGGCGACCTCTTGCGTTATCTCTTGGATACGCGTCCGGACGTGGCTGTTCACGTCCTGCTGCGGGCTCAAACCGCGGCGGAGGTTTGCGCTCGCATGCTCCCGATCCACGCGGCTCTCCCCAGTGAAGACGCGTGCAGGGTCTTTCCGGTGCCTGGCGATATCATGCTTGACGACCTGGGTCTCGGCGCGAACCGCCAGCGCCTGATTGGCCGGATCGGCGAAATCTATCACGTCGCCGCATGCACCAGTCTTTCCCAGACGATGGAGGACGCCCGCCGAACCAATTTGCTGGGACGGAACACGTGATTGAGTTTGCCCGAGCTATCCGGAAAACAGGCAATCCGGTCCGCTTACATCACATCTCCACAGCCTATGTGTCGGGTACCCGGACCGGCTGCATGAGAGAGGACGAACTCAATCGCGGCCAGGAGTTCTTCAATTATTATGAATGGTCCAAGTTCGAGGCGGAACGTGCGGTGCGTAAGGCTGGCGCCGACCTGCCCGTGACGATCTACCGTCCCGGTCTCGTCGTCGGAGATTCGCGTACCGGGCGCACCAGCCGGTTCCGGGGTATCTATCAGGTGCTGCAATGGATTCATTCCGGGCTCCTGGACTCGCTTCCCTGCCAGCCCGATTTCCAACTCGACCTCGCACCTGTGGATTATGTAACCGGAGCTGTCGTCCGGCTCGCGCAATTGAGCGATAGTGCCAATAAGACATTCCATCTGACCGCTGGAGCCGGGAATGCCTTGCCCCTTAACGAATTGGTCGAGATCTATCTTCGAGAACGTGCAGCTTGCGAGGGAGGCGAGTACCGGCCCGGATCAATTCGCTTTTTGCCTCCCCAGGAGAATTCCATTCCTGCCGATCACGAGGTTCCGGCGATTTGGAAGCGGTTTGCGCACTACGTTCCCTATTTCACCTGCCCTAAGGTATTCGACAACAGCGTCGCGCTGGCAGCCTTGCCGGGTCTGCAAGCTCCACGTTGCCGCGAATACCTGCCGGCGGTCGTCCGATACGCATTGAAGTCCGGCTTTCGCGTCTCGCCGGCGAGCTGAAACACCCATCGGCGATAGCGGTCGGCACCTTTTCACGCATGTCCTGCCGGAGGCGGCTTGCCCGTGCGAGATGGAGAGCGGCGTCCGAGACAGGTCTTGTCGATGTCGGCGACCGGAACTGAAGCCGTGACGATCTCTAGGAACGAATGCCGGCGGCGTGGCGGGTACTTGCCCGAATGCGCTTGCCACAATCGATGAAAACATGGGAGCATGGCTGCGAGGACAAGCATGGGGGCCGACACGAAGGATTATCAACGGGCAACCGATTACCTGCTCATGAACAATTTGAATTTGCTCACTCGTGCGGAGGAAGGGCAGGCCGGCAATCGAAGGTTAACCTCTCTTCTGTGGGATATCCTTCACCGGCTTCGGCCGACGGTGTTTTGCGATATCGGGGCTTTCGATGGAAGCACCGCGTTGGCCGCGAAACAAAAGTTCCCGGAGCTCTTGGTCTATTCCTTTGAGGCGAACCCAGAAGTATTCGCGCTGCATGCCCCGGCTACCGCGGCGGCCGGCGTGAAGTATCTGAACCTCGCTATCTCCGATGCTGTTGGCGTGGCTAAGATCTACGCGCCCCGAACCCTAACGAGATACTACGCTGAGCACGAGGTTCGGCCCGGTCGCATCGTTGAGCCAACACTCACGCGGAAGGCGTCCCTCCTGCTAAGGAATGAAGAAGCGGTTTATGAAGAATTCGAGGTCGCCGCGACAACCCTTGACGCGTTCTTCACTAAGGAAGCAGTGGATGTAACCGAGCACCGAATTGTTCTCTGGATCGATGCCGAAGGCGCGGCCGATATAGTTCTGCGAGGCGCCGAACGGACCCTCCGTGACACGGTGGCTGTTTTCGTTGAAACGGAGAACTTCGAATTCTGGAAAGAAGAAAAGGACAGCGCTGACATTACCCGTGACCTGATTGGGAGAGGCTTCATCCCAATCGCCCGCGATCGCGAGTATGGGGACCATCAGTTCAATATCCTGTTTGTGAAGGCAGCCTTGATGCCTCACATTATGCCGGAGTTGTTCGATGCCCAGTCGCCCTTGAGATCATGCACGATTTCGTCCGAACACCAGCCAATTGCCAGATGCGAACCTAGAAAAGGTGGACACTGTTCTTCTATAGGTGAGCACTTTCAGCGGCGGATACCAATCATGATCCCTGTCTTCAATTCTGTGACGCACTTACGGACGATGGTGTCCCAACTACTCCGCAGGGATTTTCGAGAAATCGTCGTTATTGATAATGCCTCGACCTTTCCGCCCATGCTGGCATACCTGTCTCAGATCGAATCGGACATCAGCGTTATCCGCTTGGACCAGAACAAGGGCCCCCGAAGCATATTCATCGACAAAAAGAGCTTTCTCGCGCTTCCGCAGTTCTTTTGCGTGACCGATCCCGACCTGGAGTTCAATACTGCCCTGCCTGATGATTTCTTGTGCGAGTTAATTTCGCTTACTGAGGAACACCAAGTGGGAAAAGCGGGATTGGCCCTTGACATTTCCGATCGATCCGCGATGCGGGATGAGGACTTTCAGGTGGGAGCTCAGAGATACCGAATCTGGGAATGGGAGGCACAGTTCTGGCAGAATCGAGTCGGGAGTACCAGCACAGGCGATGAGGTTTACGATGCCCTTATAGATACGACTTTTGCCGTATATAATAAGCGATTTTTCAATCCAACCGATTACTTGAAGGCCGTCAGGGTCGGAGGAAAGTACACCTGCCGTCATTTGCCATGGTACAAAAACCGTGTTCTGCCACAAGAGGAGGAAGAGTTCTACCGAGCCAATCAAAAGCATTCCCATTATGTGACCTGACAACGAAAACGGGGGGCACGGAGACGGTAACCGACTGCACATTTTTCTTGACCAAGTACCCGCTGCCAGACCGAACGTTCCTCTGGCAGGCCCTGCCGTGTACCTTTACGGCACCAGCATAATCGGTGCCTGCCAAAACGCCGCTTTCTGGGCGGCGGGATCGACCACCGAGATCTGGCAGTTATAGCGGCCGGGCGGCAGCTTGGCCAGCGACAGGCTGAATTTCAGCGGCAAGGTCTTGATGCGGCTTTGCAGCACCTCCGACACTTGCAAGGGCGCCGTCTCGAACACCTTCGCGCGGCCGCGGTAGAAGGTCACGAAGGCGACCACGGGCTCGGCCGTCGCGGCGGATTCATAGGCTTGCAGATAGACGTACATCTCACGGCTGGTGCTGAATACTCCGGTCACGCTGGGAATCAGCTTCTGGCCGTCCAGAACCAGGGGATTCATCACCTGCAGCTTGTCTTTGCCGGCGGTGTAGAGAGCGTCGCGCAGCTCCACCCGCTGGCTGCTCAAGACCACCGAGCTGATGGGAATCCGCTTGTCTTCCTTATTCAGATTGGGAATCACGAACTTGCTCATGTAAGTGCCAATGCGGCCGGTTTCGTCGTCGCGCGCCAACACTTTGATAGTGTAAGTTCCGGGCAGCAGGGTGTAGCCGGTATCGTACTCGATGCGGCGCTTGACCAGCTCGGCAGCGGTTTCGCCGCTCAGTTTGATATCCACCTTGTCGCGAATGTTCTGGATGGTGGTTCCATACTCATCCTTGATTTCGCCGATGAAATCGATCACCGTGCGCTCGGCGCCGCCGCGCCGCGCCAGCGCCAGCTCGCTGCCGGGAATCTTCATCACTACCGGCACGTAGTATTCGGCGTGGTTGAGCTGGAAATAATTGACCTCCATGGCGATGGTCAGGTCGGTAATGGGGTCCCCGAGCATCAGCGCTTCTTCGAGCTGCCGTTCCTTGTCGGCCACCGTGAACTTATTGAATTCCTTGCCGCCGAAGTAACCCTGGCGGTAATCGAGCTTGGCGGAGGTAATTTCCTTGAGTGCGATCTTCACGCGGCGGAACTTACCATCCAATGCCGAATTGGTCGTATAGTAGCCGATGATGTAGTAACTCGAGAGGGCTTCCTGTGCCTCGAGGATGCCGCGGCCGAGGTCGTTGACATCGAACAACGCTTTGCCGCCCGTGTCGGAGGCCAGCGTGTACATCGTATCCTGCGAGCTTTGCAGACTCTGCATGTTGGCCATGGCGCCCGCGCCGGAATACATGGACATGCCACCGGCGGATCCGTGGGTGGCATCCCCCATCGGCGGCAGCGCCACCAGGCCGCGCGCGTCAATAGTGAACAGCGCCACGTTGGCGCGGATAGCGGCGTTGGTGGTGGCGCGCAGTTGAGCCTGGTTATCGACTCCATTGAGGCGCATGCCGCTGGCAAAGTAGATGAGCGCTTTTTTCTCATTCAGGTTACCGAGCATTTTCGCGGCGGTCTGAATGGCGGAAAGCTGGCGGTCAGTGTTGAAGACGTTGAATTCGCTATCGTCCTGGCCGAAAGCGGAGAACGTATCCGAAGCCATGTCGTCATCGTCGGATTCCTGGAATCCTTCGCCTTCGCCGACGATCAGCTTCTGGATGGTCTGCTGCAGCAAATCACGGTCGGCCGTGAAGTCCTGCAGTACTTTCACGGCGCCTCCCTGGTACACCATGAGGGCCACCAGGTCGGCGGCGGCGATCTGCGAGCGCAGGAACTTCTGTGCCGCCTGGAGCGCCCGCAACTGGTCCGGCACCGGCATGGCGGTCATATCGAAATAGAGCGCCAGCAGCCGCCGGTCGCGGTAGCGGATGTCGCCCGGAGCTTCCGGCGCAATCGGCGTGCTGGTGACGGCCGGCGCGGCTTTGGGTTCTGTCAGTGACTCTACGGGCGGGCGGCGGAGCAGGGGCGCGGGCGTATTATCGAGCTGCTGGAATTCGCAGAAGCTGATGGTCTGCGGCTGGCCGTTTTCGGTGACCACGAAATCCTTCGCCGTGAGGCCTTCGATGGGCTTGCCGTTCTTATCTTTCACCGATACGGTTTCCACCACCAGTTGGGTGGTGGCTTGAAACTTCGCCACCGGTTCGGGCGGCTGCTGCGCGCAGACGCCGATGGCGGCCACAACCGTGAGCAAGGTAGGATAGGCCATCGCCTTTCGTGGCCTGTCTTTGCCGCCTGACGACAGGCGACGCAAACCGATCGCCCGTCCTACCGCCGATTTCTTGCTGGTCCTCATCATCCTAAAACCTCATCCGCAGGGTGACCTGCATAGCGCGCATGGCATTGGCCGCCATGGGCAATCCAAACTGGGTGCTGGTCCAGGTGGCGACCCAACTCGGATACGTCACATGGTTGAGCACGTTGGACGCGTCGAAGCGCAGGTCCGCATTCCAGCGATCGGTGACGCGGAAAGTTCGCGACATGGATGCGTTCAGACTGAACTGCGCCGGCCCGGTAATGGAATTCCGCCCTGCGTCGCCCCACTCGCCCGCGGGCGGGGCGGCGTAGGCCGCGGGATTGAGGTTGCGTCCACCGGTCGCGCTGTAGAGTGGCGCGCCGGTATAGTCGGGTCGGATGCTTCCAGTCACGCCGGTTCCGCTGACGGTGGCCGCATAAATTGGCGTCAGCGGCATCCCTGTGCCCGCGGTGGGCTGCACGACGAACGTCCAGTCCTTGAACGCGGCGCCGCGCCAGCCGCCCACCAGCGTTCCGCCGGCCACGCCCATGCCGGTGGTGTATTGCAGGGTCGCGTTCACTGTGTGGCGCTGGTCGAAGTTGGACAGGCCGCGTTCGCCGCTCAGGTCGAGCCAGTTTTGCGCAATCAGCGTGCCGCCCTGCCCACGGCCGCCCAGGGTGGAATCGTCGATGGCCTTGGCGAAGGTGTATTGCAGGCTGGCCATCAGCCCGTTGTGCAAACGGCGCCGCAACTGCGCCTGCGCGGACTCGCGGGTCGAGTTGCCATTCGATGTCACATAAAGGAATCCCGCCGGGCACAAGGGGCAGGGATTTTCAGCGCCCAGCGGATAGGTGTTGGGCAGGAACATCTGCATGCCGCGTGTGCCTTTGATTCCCAGATAGTTGAGAGTGGCCACCAGCGATCCCGGCAAATCGCGCTGCACGGAGAGACTCCAGTTGTGCGAATAGCCGGCGCGCAGGTTAGGATCGATGGCGAAGGTATTTTGGGTTGTCGTGGAAGACGGAATGAACCCGTTGGCCAGCGTCAGCGGATTGGCCGCGGTGTTGGCGACGGTGAGGCTCTTCGACAGCGGCGACTGCTGCGCCATCTGCAAGGCCAGCGGCTGGTAGAACGAAGTGTTGTAGTAGATTCCGTAGCCCGCCCGCACCACCATCGAGGAGCCGAGCAGCGGGTGCCACGCGATGGCGACACGCGGCTGGAAGGCATGCCGGTCGGGCCGCAGCAACGAATCGGGGTAATGCTGGCCGGTGAGGGAGCCGACCGGATTGGAGGCCAGCACCGGCGCCACGGCCGAAAAACCACGACCGACGTCCAGGTCCACCATGCGGCCGTACTCTTCGGTGACGGGAGCGCCATACTCCCACCGCACGCCTACGTTGAGGCTAAGACCGGGGCTGACGCGCCAGTCGTCTGACACAAAGGCATCGGAAGCAGAGTCGCGAAAATACTTGTCGGCGTTGCCGAACGCGATGGAGCTGGCATCCGGCACGCCGAGCAGGAAGTCCGCGAAGTCGCTGCCGGTGCCGGGAACAGGCGAGCCGTTGGCGGAGACCTCGGTCGCCGCGCCGGTGAAGGTGAAGCTGCCGCGCGCGTTCTGCTGCGTCAGGTAATTGAACTGCTGCCGGCGAAAATCGCCGCCGAAGCTGATGTTGTGCGCGCCGTGCAGCCAGAACAGGTTGGCCGAAACGGCGCTGGTCTGAAAGCGATTGTCGGCTGCCTGGGCATCGTTGAGCCCGCTGAAGCCTGAGGTAAATTGCAGGTTGGGCGGTCCCCAATCGACCGGGCTCTGGTCGTTGCCGGTGATGCCGAAATCCCCCGAAACGTTGATGCGGTTGTCGAAATACGGCGTGACGCGCGAAGAGTAATGGCTGTAGGAGTAGCCGAAGCTTGAGGTGAACCGTTGCGAGAAGAAGTGGCGCCAGTTCACGTTGCCATTCAAGCCCAGCGTATCCGTGACATCCACCAGGTCGAACAGGTTCGGCGTGTCGGACCGTGTGTCCTGGAAATTGAAACCGCCGTTGAGCATGTTCTTGCGGTTGAGCATCTTGTAGAAGCGCGACTGCAAGCTGTCCTGGTGCGTCGCGCTCTGGTTCGGAACCTGGTAATTGTAGCCGGCCGACCCGGCGAAATTGGGCTGCGGATAAAGGCTCAGCAGCGCGGCCGCCTGCGGGCTGATGAGGGACTGCGGGATCAGGTTTCCCGGAAAACCGGCGATCTGGACCGGCGTACCCTGCAGATTGAGCATTTGCGACAAATCGCCGGCGCGTTCGGCCTCGCTGGGCATCAAACCGGTTTGCACGCTGTCGCTGTGATTCCGCGTCCATTGATAGGCAACGAAGAAATTGGGCCAATTATTGTGCATACCGGGGATCTTCAGCGGACCGCCGAAGGTGGCCAGTCCGGTGAAGCGGTTGTAGGAAAGCTTCGGCGTGTTCTGGCCGGTAATCGAAAACGGGCTGGCGTCCAGGTTCGAATTGTCCATCGTGAAGCCGATACCGCCGTTGTAGAGCCCGCGGCCGCCGGGGCGGAAGTTGCCGAACGCGCCCGACTGGCTGAATGCCGAATTGGCGCCATTGTTCACGCTGCCATTGATGAGGAAGCCGTCGTTCGATTCCTTGCTGGCCTCGGCCACGGCCTGGCTATCGGATTGAGTGTCCACCTTGGCGCCATCTTCCGATGCCTTGACATCGGCCTTCTGAAAACCGTTCTGCGGCGGAGCCGCGGTGGGAATCGCGTTCTTCTTGTTGCCAGAGGAAGGCACCGGCGTGGGCGCCGGCACGGGCGGCTGCGCCTCGCTGGGGGCTGCGGTGGTCGGCGCGGGCGGCGCCGCGGTGCCGTGCATCTCCGCCAACGGAAGCATCTGCAACTGCCATTCGGGGCTGGGCGCGGCCGGCGCCACGGCCACTTCGCGCTCAATCGGCTCAAAGCACAGCATCTCGACGCGAATCTTCCAGATCCCTTCGGCGAGATCCGGGAACGCGTAGGCGCCCTGCTGATCCGTCACCGCGGTAACGCGCTTGCCGGCCTCGGTCGCCGTCACAGTGACACCGGGCACCGGCAAGCCGTTGAAGGTGACTCGCCCGTGGTGCTCCACGGCGGCCAAATTGAAAAGCGCCACCATGAAGAGGAGGCAGATTTTAGCGGGCCGGGTAAGGCTGCCCCTGAGTATGGTTCGCAATCCGGGAATTCTCCAGAGCCGGCGAGAACCGGCGTAATCCAATAATACTTCCAGTTCGGACTCACACGGGCCAGGGGCGTTCCGCCTGCCATGAGATTATGACGATGCACGCTTATGAATATGACGAAGACCGGGCAAAAAAGTTCAGCCGTTCCCACGTTTTCCGGCGGAACGAATTGAAAGAATAGAAAAAGGTCGGAAAAGCATATAATGACTGTGCCCCCCTTCCTGAGGATGGCTGCAAAGTGGGGGTGGGCGCCTCGTCGATGTGTGCGTGACTGGTATGGTCCGATATAACACTGCTCGCCCGGAGAGCAGATTTCCATGAAGAGATCGTCCTTTCCGGTAGCGTCGGCTCTGCTGTGGGTCGCTGCCACCGCGTTCGGCCAAACGGCGCCTGCGGGGCCGACCTTCGAAGTGGCCACCATCAAGCCATCTCCGCCCTTCAGCATGGAAAACTTTATGTCCCACAAGGGCGTGAAAATCGACAAGGCATACGCCGACATCGGCGGGGCGTCGCTAACAAACCTGATTGCCTTCGCCTATCGCGTGAAAGACTACCAGGTTTCGGCTCCGGACTGGATGAACGGTGCGCACTTCGACGTGCTCGCTAAGCTGCCCGACGGGGCTTCCAAAGACTCGGTTCCGGAGATGTTGCAGGCGCTCCTCGCGGAGCGTTTCCATCTCAGGCTGCACACGGTCAGCAAGGAGATGTCGGTCTACGCTTTGGTCCTCAGACAGGGTGCGAAACTCCCTCCCAAGCCGACGGACTATCAGCCGGACTATAAGCCGAGATATGGCCCAGTAGACATGAAAGAACTTTCACCAACCACCATGGAGCGCTACGCAAGGGGTCTCTCCGGCGCGGTGGACCGTCCCATTGTGGATCAAACCGGGCTGGACGGTGAGTACATGCTGCCGGTATTCGCGGCGCTAAGCGCCTCTAACGCATACTATGCGGGGGTAGTTGCGAAGCAGCGGGAAGCGGCGGTAGGGCACGATGCTCTGGTTGACGCCCTGGCGGCTAACGCTGCGAACGCCCCGGGCGTCTCCACTGCTCTGCCGCGTGAACTCAAACTGGAGTCCCGCAAGCTCCCGATGACCGTGCTGATGATCGACCACATGGACGAGAACCCAACGGCCAACTGAAACCCGCCGCCGTACTAACAGGGGTCCGGCGCGTGATCAGGGCTGGTGAGCACGCGTTCCGTCATGGCGTGCTTCAGCGCCTCGATTCCCTGCCCCGTCACGCTGGAGATTTCGAAAAACGGCAGGCCGCGCTCTTCGGCCAGGCGGCGCAAGCGGGCGACCCGCTCCAGGTCCTGTGCGGCGTCCATCTTGGCAGCCACCACGATCATCGGCTTCCGTGCCAGTTCCTCGCTGAAACTGGCCAGTTCCCGCATGATGATTTCGAAATCTTCCTCCGGCTGGCGGCCGCTGGACTCCGACAAGTCCACCAGGTGCGCCAGCAGGCGTGTGCGTTCGATGTGGCGCAGAAACTGTACACCCAAGCCGGCGCCGGCGTGGGCGCCTTCGATCAGGCCGGGAAGATCGGCCACCACGAAGCTGCGAAAGTCGTCGAGCTTGACCACACCCAGATTCGGCTCCAGGGTGGTGAATGGGTAATCGGCGATCTTGGGACGGGCGGCGGAGATGCGCGAAATGAGCGTGGATTTTCCGGCGTTGGGAAAGCCGATCAGGCCGACATCGGCCAGCAGCTTCAACTCCAGGCGCAGGCGCTTTTCTTCGCCGGGGCGTCCGTCGTCGTGCTCGGTCGGCGCCTGGTGGGTAGCCGTGGCGCGGCCCCCATTGCCGCGTCCGCCGCGTCCGCCGCGCGCCGCCAGAAACCGCTGGCCGGGCTCGGTGAAATCGAAGAGCCGCGCGCCGGTAGCCTCGTTATAAACTACGGTGCCCACCGGCACCAGCACGTCAATCGACCGGCCGTCGGCGCCGGTGCAGTCGCTGCCTTCGCCGTGACGGCCACGCTCGGCACGATGTTCGGGGTTGTAACTGAACTGCAGCAGGGTGTTCTGGTGAAGAGTCGACACCAGGTAGACGTCGCCGCCACGGCCGCCATCGCCGCCTGAAGGGCCGCCGCGCGGGACGTATTTCTCCCGCCGGAATGCCATGCAGCCGTTGCCGCCGTCACCGGCTTTCACCAGGATGCGCGCTTGGTCTAGGAATAACATGTCGTAGGAACCGAGGGTGCGGCGGAATTCGAAAATGCGGGCGCGGTGCGAAAGCCGGCCGTGACCGGCCCCACCGGGGAAGGGAACTCTACTGGACGGCGTTGATGCGGACGAACTTGCCGAGGCGGCCGCGGTCCTTGAACTCGACCACGCCGGTTACCTTGGCGAACAGCGTGTCGTCCTTGCCCCAGCCGACGTTGAGGCCGGGTTTGAGCTTGGTGCCGCGCTGCCGCACGATGATCGAACCGCCGGGAACCAGTTGGCCGCCAAACACTTTCACGCCCAGCCGCTGCGCGTTGGAGTCGCGCCCGTTCTTGGAACTGCCTAAGCCTTTTTTATGCGCCATACGTCACCTATGCCAGATTCTCGCTGATCTTGATTTCGGTGAAGGCCTGGCGATGCCCGATCGTTTTCTTGTACTGCTTCTTGCGTTTGAACTTGAAAACGATCACCTTGTCGCCGCGGCCGTTGCCCACGATAGTAGCCTTCAGGGTGCGCGCAGAAACCATGGCGCCGTCCTCGAACGCGGCCTTCACGGGCAGATCCACTTCCGTGCCCACTTCGCCCGGCAGCTTTTCCACGCGGACGACCTCACCCGGGGAAACCACGTACTGCTTCCCACCGGTTTCAATAATCAGTTGCATTTCAACCTCTTGCTTTGGGAGCCGGAACACACGGAGTGCGTCGGAACCACTGGAGTAAACTTCGAGTTTACTACAGATCCAGTGGCGGCCGCAAACGCATGTTGGGGTGCGGCGTGGCTTAGCTTGCCTGTCGCTTTCCCAAGCCAGCCGCCATTCAGCCCCGCGCTTCCAGCCCGTAGCCCTAGTACCGCTAGCCAGATGCCTGGTTTTTCCGTGCTTGGTTTTTCCGACTCGCTTTCTGGCCGAATATGATAAGCTGTAGTCTGGGTTGTCTGGGCAGAAGTTCTTAACCATAATTTGGAAACGCCGCGGCCACCAAGGGCGTCCAACTAGACGAAGCATAGCGACCCATCTGGGGAGATGGTGGCATAAGACATGGCTGATCTCTCAAACTCCACTAATTCTCTCGGCACCGACCCGGACGATTCATCTGGCGCGGTTGCTGGTGGACGATATCGAAGATCCCTGGTACAAGTCTTTCCTGAAGAATGTCAAGGAAGCCATTAACCCGCCCAAACTGCCCCCGCTGGAGATCACTTCCCAACCGGTGGCGGTGAAGGATATCTGGGGACTGTACGGACGGCAGAAGAAGTCGTTCGTGATGTCGACGGGTTTCCAGGTGGTTGTGGTCTTGGCGGCCTTATGGATTTTCTCGATTCCGGCCGTGCAGAGGACGGTGAAACAGGGCGTGTGCGGTGTTCCTGCCGGATCTGTCGCCGGCCCCCGAAGTGAAGATCAATAAGGGCGGCGGCGGTGGCGGCGACCGCTCGTTGCTGGCTGCCAGCAAAGGGCGCCTGCCGAAGATCGCACCGCGCCAGTTCACTCCGCCCGTCGGCGGTCATCAACAACCCGAATCCCAAGCTGATAATGGATCCCACCATCCTGGCGCCTCCGGATGTCGCAATGCCCAACGTCAACATGAGCCAGTACGGCGACCCGCTGGCTAAACTGGGTCCTGCCTCGAATGGACCAGGTTATGGTGGCGGCATCGGATCCGGCCATGGTGGTGGCGTCGGCCCCGGCGGTGGCGGCGGTTATGGTCCGGGATCGGACGGCGGATTCGGCGGCGGAGCCTACAGGGTGGGTAATGGTGTCAGCGCGCCGATCCTGCTCTTCAAGAAAGAGCCGGAGTATTCCGAAGAGGCCCGCAAGGCCAAATATCAGGGCACCGTGGTTCTTTCCATCGAAGTGGATCCCAGCGGCCGCGCCGTCAACCCGAGAGTGCTTCGCAGCCTGGGACTGGGGCTGGATGAAAAGGCCGTGGAAGCCGTGCGCCAGTGGAAATTCAAGCCGGGCTATAAGGACGGCAAGCCCGTCACCGTAGCGGCCACGATTGAAGTCAACTTCCGGTTGCTATAGTGGGGCAGCTCCCCAACCTGCCAAGACCGGGTGAGTCACCACCCATCTCCCCCGCTAACTCAATCACTTAGCCGCAAAACCCCTTGACATACCCTCCATACTGGAATTGGGACTGTGGCGCCAGGCTCCGCTGCTAGTCCTTCTCTTTGGCCAGAGAACGTTGCACTCAAGTGGTACTGAACTTCCGGCGCCCCTTAAAGGCATGCGGGGTCCCCTTCGGGCTGGACTCTCGACGGAAGACTTTGGATTCGCGCGATTCATGACCGCCGGCGGAATACGGATAGCTATCATTGCCGCCCGCCGGATATCAGAGAGTAAGGAACGAATCGACATCGATATGCTCGCCATCAAAGCGGGCCAATACATCGAAGTTTCTACTTAAACCATCGGGTGGCCGATACGCACGGCGATCAAGTCCGCGAAGCCCGGCCACCCGCAACGCAATTCTCAATCTTTACTAATTCCTTTCGGCGTTACTGCGCCCGAAAACTCCCGCCGCAGAACAGTAGGACGGACCATCGCTTTTGTAGTCTGTTGCGATGGGCCGCCGGCCCGCGAAATTCCATGAAAAGCTCCGGTAGCGCCGGCGGTCTTGCCGCCGGTGATTTGCAAGGATTCCCGGAACTTCGGGGGGGTCGTCATTCCTCGCCAAGGTCACGACGGATCGACACTCTCGAAAACCGTCTGCCGTGGGGCATGCGGGTGTTTTCCATCGGCTTTGGCGGCCGATCCCGGCCATCCAAACAGACGACAAAAACCGATCGTCTATTCTACCTTTGACTCAGGTCCTGGCACTCCGCGCAGGGGCAGATACGGCGGAAGTGATCCCAGGAGTAAATGCCGGTGTTGTGGCCGTCGCTCCAATTGATGCGGATCGCGTAGTTGCCCACCGGCTCGGCGCCCAACATCTTCAATACAGGTTTGTACATCTGGAGAGGATTGACAGCTTCCGGTTGGCGCGGCGTGGTGCCGTGCGCGCCGGTGCAGCCGGCGCAGGGGCACTTGTCGCGCAAGTATGCCAGGCCGTACTCGCTGTGATGGCCATCCTTCCAGTCGATCTTGATGCCGCCGGATTTGGAGATGGCGATGTGTTCGGGGTCGTTCGAAGGGTTCATGTTTGATTGAAGAGGCGCTCGACGTCGCGCACGCCGGAGATGCGGCGCATGGCGGAAACCAGTTTCTCGAGTTGCTTCTTGTCGCGCACGTCCACCGTCATCTCCACCACGCTGCCCACCTGGTCGGTGAGCGATCTGGCTTCCAGGCTGCGGATGTTGGTGCTCTCGTCGGAGAGCACGCCGGTCAACTGGTTGAGCATGCCCGGGCGGTCGTCGGTGTGAACCACGATGCGCACCGGAAAGGCGTCATCCACCGCGCGCACCCATTCGACCTCGATCTTGCGCTCCACGTCGTACATCAGGTTCTGCACGTTGGGACACGCGCGCGAATGCACGGCCACGCCCTTGCCGCGGGTGACGTAGCCTACGATGGCCTCGCCGCGGATGGGGTTGCAGCACTTGGCGCGATAAACCAGCAGGTCGTCCATGCCGCGGACTTTGATGACGGCGTCGTGATCCTGCTGGCGGGCGGGACTGGCCGGCGCGCCGGCGGCAGCGGGCTCGATCTCGGGCGCGAGGGTTTCTGGCGGCTCTTCGTCAACCTTATCCGGGGCCACCTTGCTGAGCACCTGGCGCGCCGAAAAGCGCCCGTAGCCGAGCGCGGCGTACAGGTCCTCGGTTTTCGAGTAACCGTAGCCGGCGGCCACCTGATCCAGATCGGCACGCGCCACGCGGGATAGTTGCACGCCCAGGCGGCGGGCTTCCTTTTCGAGATACTTCTCGCCGATTTCGATGGCCTTCAAGCGCTCGCTGGCGTTGATTACGTGCTTGATCTTATTGCGCGCGCGCGAGGTGCGGACGAAAGCCAGCCAGTCCTTGCTCGGCTGGTGGCCGGGCTGGGTCATGATCTCGACGATGTCGCCGTTGCGCAGTTGGGAGCGCAGCGGAACAATGCGTCCGTTGACCTTGGCGCCGACGCAGGTATTGCCCACGTCGGAGTGGATGGCATAGGCGAAATCGATCGGCGTGGCTTCGCGGGGCAGCACGATCACCTTGCCCTTCGGGGTGAACGTGTAAGCCTCTTCCGGGTAGAGGTCCACCTTGAGCGTGGACATGAACTCGCCGGGGTCCTGCATGTCGCGCTGCCATTCGACCAGGTGGCGCAGCCAGGCGATGCGCTGATCGTCGGCCGCCGGCCCTTTGCGGCCTTCCTTGTATTTCCAGTGAGCGGCGATGCCTTCCTCGGCGATGCGGTGCATTTCCTCGGTGCGAATCTGCACTTCGAAGGTCTGTCCCTGCGGCCCCACCACCGAGGTGTGCAGCGACTGGTACAGGTTGGGCCGCGGGATGGCGATGAAATCCTTGATGCGGCCCGGGATGGGGCGCCATCGGTTGTGAATGACGCCGAGGGCGGCGTAACAGTTCTTCACCGAGTCGGTGAGAATGCGCAGCGCCATCAAATCGTAAACCTGATCTACGGTAATTTTCTGCCGGCGCAGTTTCTGGAAGACCGAGTAGGGACGCTTGACGCGGCCCTCGATGCGCGCCGGAATGCCTTCGCGCCGCAGCTCGGCCTCGACCGTGCGGAGAATTTCCTCGAGAAATTCCTCGTTGGAATGGCGGCGGCTCTCGATGGAGGCGATGATTTCGCGATAGGCGTCGGGCTCGAGGTATTGGAAGGCCAAGTCCTCCAGCTCGCCGCGCACCTTGCCCATTCCGAGGCGGTGGGCAATGGGCGCGTAGATTTCGATGGTCTCGCGGGCAATCCGCTGGCGCCGTTCGGGAGCCAGATAGCCGAGCGTCCGCATGTTGTGGATGCGGTCGGCCAGCTTGACCATGATGACGCGGATATCTTCCACCATGGCGAGCAGCATTTTGCGGAAGCTCTCCGCCTGGCGGTCCTCGGCGGAAAAAAAATCGAGTTTGGAGAGCTTGGTTACGCCATCGACGCAGCGTGCCACTTCGTCGCCGAACTTCTCGCGGACCTCGTCGACGGTGACGCTGGTGTCCTCGACGACGTCATGCAGCAGGCCGGTCTCCATGCCGACTACGTCCAGCCGCATTTCGGCGAGAATGCGGGCCACCATGATGGGGTGGACCATGTAGGGTTCGCCGGAATCCCGCATCTGGCCTTCGTGCCGCTCGCGGGCGAACTGATACGCGCGCTCGAGCGGAGCCAGGTCGTCCTTGGGGCGGTACTCGCGGATCTTGGCTTCGAGCTCCCGGTATAACTGCCCCACGGGATCGGACGGCGGCGGCAGAGACACGGATTCCGAAAGACTGGCGGGTTCGGATGCCACTTTCTTCGATTGTAGCAGGGGCGGCAAAGCGCTCCGCGCTTCGCCCTGAACGGAGCCGCGACCAGAGGGAGCGGTCAGTCTGAACACGCGCGCACCGCCGCAGGCTGTCGCCTCGTTTATAACATGCGGTCTGACCGCTCCCTCTGGTCGCGGCTCTGAACGTCAGTCGTCGCGCGCCGGTGCGAGTCCAGCCATAATGGAGAGGATGGAAACTCCAGTGACGGTTGTGATTCTGGCGGCGGGCTTAGGGACCCGCATGAAATCGCGCAAGGCCAAAGTGCTGCACCGCGCCGGCGGCAAGACCCTGGTGGAGCACGCGGTGGATACGGCGCTCGCGCTCACCCCGGCGGAGCGCATCTTCGTGGTGGTGGGCCATCAGGCCGAGCGGGTCCGCGCCGTCATCGCCACGCCCGGCATCGGCTTCATCGAGCAGACCGAACAACTCGGCACCGGCCACGCGCTGCTGGTGGGGCGCGCAAACGCTTTCGCCTCTCGATGGCTACCTGGTGATCGTCTATGGCGATGGTCCGCTGCTGCGGGCAGCCACCGTGCGCCGCTTGATCGAAACGCATGGAAGGCAGCGATGCCGCGGGCGCGCTGCTTTCGGCCGATATGCCCGACCCCACCGGCTATGGGCGCGTGATGCGCGGCGCGAGTCGACGGGTGACCGCCGTCGTGGAGCAGAAAGCCGCCACTCCCCAGCAACTGGCGATTCGCGAAGCCAACATGGGCATCTACTGCTATCGCGCCGACCTGTTCTGGCGGCACGTGAGCGAAATGCGTCCCGACAATCCCGCGCACGAATATTACCTGACCGATATGGTGGAGATTCTCAACCGCGCGGGACATTGCGTTAAGGCGATGAAGATCGACGATCCGCGCGAATGCCTGGGGATCAACGACCGGGTAGAACTGGCGGAGGCGGACCGTCTGCTGCGCGAGCGCAAGCTGCGCGAGCTGATGCTGGCGGGCGTGACGATTGAGAAGCCGGAGACGGTGACCATCGATGGCGGCGTCGAAGATCGGCATCGATACGGTGATCGAGCCGTTTGCGCGCATTCTGGGCGCCACCACCATCGGCGAGAACTGCCGCATTGGCGCGTCGAGCATCATCGAGGATTCCACCATCGGCGACGACGTGGCGATCGGCCCGCTGACGGTGGTGACCGCCTCGCAGCTGGAGCGCGGCGCGCACGCCGGACCGTTCTCCCGCCTGCGTCCGGGAATCTACATCGCGGAAGGCGCGCACGTCGGCAATTTCGTGGAGTTGAAAAAGACCCGCCTGGGCGCGGGCGCCAAGGCCAATCACCTGGCCTATCTGGGCGATGCGGAAATTGGCGCTGGCGCCAACATCGGCGCCGGCACGATCACTTGTAACTACGATGGCGCGCACAAGCACCCGACCCGGATTGGTGACGGGGCCTTCGTGGGAAGCAACTCCACCCTGGTGGCGCCGCTCGAAATCGGCGACGGCGCTTACGTGGCCGCCGGCTCCGTGATTACCGACACGGTTCCGGCCGATTCGCTCGCCGTGGGCCGCGCGCGCCAGGTGAGTAAAGAAGGTTGGGCCAAGAAGCGCCGCGCCCGATCAGCGGTGCCTCCCAGCGGCGGAAAGTGACGCCAAGGCACGCCATTCAGCATCCGACAGTCGCTGCCAGTGTGCCGCCCGATTCTTCCCAGTACTCACAGACGTCCGGTCAGACGTCGCTGTAAACGAAGTGATCCTGGCCGCTGCGGTGCCCGCCGGTTTGAGGTCGGAAACCCCGCTAGAATGTGCTCCCACGTGTGGGATTCCTGGCTGCAATGCCAAGCTTCGTCTCACTAATTTGGAGCAAGTCCGAATCGTCGGCATAGATCCGCGCCATCGGCTTCGGAGGGCAAAAGCGCGGATCTGCTGCTAAGTAACGGAAACACAAAGACAACAGCCATTGGTCGGCACTGTGGCAATCGGAATGCCTTTGCCCTTTCGGGACATCGGGTAGTGGCCCGGGTTCGGGGGCAAGGAGCAGCAAAAAAGCTCTCGCCGGCTGGGACTCAAAGGGCGGTAGCTTGTCCCAGGACCCGCTCGAAAAGGCATCATGAACATCGAATACCCTATTGAATCGACTCCGGAACAGTGGTTCGCTCTTCGCGTGAAATCGCGCTGCGAAAAGCTTGTCACCACGATGGCGCGCAACAAGGGGTTTGAAGAGTTCCTGCCGCTTTATGAGTGCCACCGGCGGTGGTCCGACCGCTTGAAATCGGTTGAGCTTCCCCTTTTCCCGGGGTATGTGTTTTGCCGATTGAACCCGCAGCACCGACTCCCGTTATTGACCATTCCCGGCGTACTCCACTTCGTGGGTATCGGAAAAGCTCCCGTCCCCATCGATGACGAGGAAATCACCGCCATTCAAAGCGCCGTAAAGTCAGGGCTGTCGGCTGAACCGTGGCCCTTTCTGGAGGCCGGACAGCGGGTACGGCTAGAGGATGGGCCTTTGGCTGGCCTGGAAGGCTTGCTGGTCGAAGTTCGCAAGCGATACCGCGTGGTCGTCTCCGTAAGTCTCCTGAAACGGTCGGTGGCGGTGGAGATTGACCGCGAGTGGGTCGCGCCGTTGGATGGAAACGGGCGCCCGATGGCGGTCCAGATCAGACGCTCGCTGGTCGCAAGTCCTCAGTCCATATAGGTCGGTTTCCCGCGCAAGAGCAAGAACCTCTGCAGACGATCCGGCCCTGCCAATATCGGCAGGGCAGAAACTCAATCAGTTTTGGATAGCGATATCGAGGGTGAACTTGTGTTGAACAACATGCCCCGCCTTAGAGTAAACCCGGCGTCAGCAACGCAATCCATCGTTGCCGCCGATGAACCCCGCGACAACGGGATGCTTGCCGAGGAACTGTTTGTGCGTATGCTCCGGCTGGAACGTAAGAGAACCGAGCGTTCCCATCGGCGCTTTGTGCTGATGATTCTCGAATCCGGCGATCTTCTGAAAGCCGGGAGCCGGGAGGAACGCTCGACAAGGTTCTGCGTGCGTTGTCGCAGGCTACGCGCGACACAGACATCAAAGGGTGGTACAGGCGCGGAGACGCTATCGGAGTCATTTTCACCGAGATCGCCGCCGCCGAAGAGAAGTCGGTGGTGAGGTTCCTCTCGACCAAAGTCACGGACGCGCTTTATGACACGTTGAGTCGTCGGGCAAATCAACCAGATCCGGCTCTCTTTCCACGTCTTCCCAGAAGATTGGGACAACGACGGTCCGGACGGTCCGGCCAACTCGACCTTGCACCTGGACCTGGCGCGCGGTACGAAGGCGAAACCGATCACTGCGCTGTTAAAGAGACTGATGGACATCGCCGGCAGCCTCACCGCCCTGGCCCTGTGTCTTCCCGTGCTGTTGGCCATTGCGATTGCGATCAAAATGACCTCGAAAGGCCCCATTCTCTTCCGTCAGATCAGGCTAGGTCAATACGGGAAGAAGTTCACGTTCCTGAAATTCAGATCCATGTATGTCGGGAACGACCACGCTATTCATGAGCAGTACGTAAAGCAATTCATCGCAGGCGCGCAAGGACTAGAGCAGAGTGGAGCGGACCAGCGAAAACAATACAAATTGACGGCGGATCCGAGAATCACGCGAGTGGGACAACTGCTTCGCAAGACCAGTTTGGACGAATTGCCACAGTTGCTCAACGTCTTGAGCGGAGAGATGTCTCTGGTCGGGCCGCGGCCTCCGGTGATGTACGAATTCAAGTGCTACGACCTATGGCACAAGGAACGCCTGATGGCCGTGAAACCCGGGATCACGGGCCTCTGGCAAGTCGAAGGGCGAAGCAGGGTGAAGTTCGATGAAATGGTACGTTTGGACATCCGATACGCCAGGTCATGGTCGCTGTGGCTGGACATCAAGATTCTTCTTCAGACTCCGCTAGCGGTCATTTCCGGAGCCGGCGCGTGTTGAAGGTGGAAAAGCAATGATTCGAGTCGGCATTATCGGCTATGGCTATTGGGGACCGCACATCGCGCGCAACTTCAATGCCGTCGACGACTGCGAAGTCTCGGTAATCTGCGACAAGAGCCCGACCGCCCAGCGCCGGATTCAGCGCGCCTATCCCAATGTGCGCGCAACGTGCGACGTTTCGGATGTTCTGTGCGCGCCGCAAATCGACGCTGTGGCTGTGATCACGCCGGTTTGGACGCATTTCGAGTTGGCCAAGACAGCTCTCGAAAACGGGAAACACGTCTTTGTCGAAAAACCATTCACGTCGACCGCAGCGCAGGCCGAAGAACTGATCGAGCTAGCCGCGAGGAAGCACCTGACGATCATGGTCGATCACACCTTCCTGTTCACGGGCGCAGTGAAGAAGATCCAGCAACTGATCCAAGACGGCACTCTGGGCAAGCTCTATTACTACGACTCGACCAGGGTAAACCTGGGGCTGTTCCAGCACGACGTGAATGTCATCTGGGACCTTGCACCCCACGACCTTTCGATCATGGACCACCTGGTGCAGTCGAAACCCGAATATCTGGCTGCCACCGGGCAAAACCATTTGAATAGCCATCAGGATGTCGCCTATATCACCGTCTACTTGAGCGACAACGTCATCGCGCATTTCAACGTCAACTGGCTGTCGCCGGTCAAAGTGCGCACGACTCTTTTAGGCGGCGAGAAGAAGATGGTGGTATGGAACGACCTGGACGCCGACGAAAAAATCAAGGTCTACGACAAAGGCGTGGAGATCAAGAGCCGGCCAGGGTGTTTACGAGATGCTGGTCAGTTATCGTACGGGCGATATGTGGGCGCCCAAAGTCGAACAGACTGAAGCGCTGGCCTCGGAGATCCGGTACTTTGTCGACTGCATTACGCGGGACGAAGTGCCCTTCAACGACGGTATCGCGGGGTTGCGGGTGGTCAAGCTGCTCGAAGCGGCGGACAGTTCGCTGGCAGATATGGGTGCGGCGGTGCGCCTATGAGCGACTATGTGTGCATTGCGCCGGACGTAAAGCTTGGAAAGAACGTGAAGTTTTCCAAGTTCATTAATCTCTATGGCTGCGAGATCGGCGACAACACGAAAATCGGCGCATTCGTCGAGGTCCAGAAGAACGCAAGAATCGGAAAGAACTGTAAGATTTCGAGCCATACCTTTATCTGCGAAGGGGTCACCATTGAAGACGATGTGTTCATAGGGCACGGCGTCACGTTCATCAACGATTCCTACCCGCGAGCGGCAAACGGCCAGGGCCAACTGCAGACGGAAGCCGACTGGACGGTCGAGAAGACACCGTCAAGAGAGGCGCCTCGATCGGCTCGGGCAGCACGGTTTTGGCGAATGTCACCGTTGGGGAAGACGCCCTGGTTGGCGCGGGCAGCGTTGTAACGAAAGATGTCCCCCCAAAAACGATTGTGGCGGGCAACCCCGCCAGAGTATTGCGCAGGTTCGAACAGACTATGGAGGTCAAATGAGTACTGCCGACGGCATTCCTTTTCTCGATCTAGTCACGCCACACGTTGAGCTTGAACCAGAACTCACTAGTGTTTTTCAACAGGCACTGAGCACTGCCGCATTCATTGGCGGAACAGCGGTCGACGCCTTCGAGCGCGAGTTTGCAGCGTTTTGCGGAACGAGCTTTTGCGTTGGCGTCGGCAGCGGGACGGCTGCATTACACTATGCATTCGTGGCGGCGGGAATCCGGCCCGGCGATAGCGTCGTCACCGTTCCCAACACCTTCATCGCTACCACAGAGGCCATCAGCCAGGCGGGAGCCTTCCCCGAATTCGTCGACATCGACGAACGGACGTATAACATGGATGCGGCGAAATTACGGCAGTTTCTTGAAGATCGCTGCGATACCGATCCCCGCACAGGCCGCCGGGTCTCGCGGCGCACGGGACGGACGGTGACGGCAGTCGTCCCTGTTCATCTCTACGGTCAGATGGCCGACATGGACGCGATACTGGAGATCGCCGAGGAACACAACTTGATCGTTGTGGAAGATGCTTGCCAGGCACACGGAGCCCAATACTTCTCAGCGAGACAGAACGGCTGGAAGAACGCGGGAGCGATCGGGAAAGCTGCCGCCTTTAGCTTCTATCCCGGCAAGAACCTGGGAGCCTGTGGGGAAGCGGGAGCGATCACAACCAATGACGAAGAGATCGCACGGCAGACAAAGATGGCTCGCGACCACGGTCAGGCAAAGAAATACTACCACGATGTCGAGGGCGACAACGGGCGCCTCGATGCGATCCAAGCCGGAATATTGCGGATCAAGCTGCAGCGCCTGGCCAAGTGGAACCGGCAGCGGCGAGAGTGCGCCGCGCGCTATGAAGGACTTCTGGCGCCGCTCGGTGAGAATGTCGTCCTGCCCTGCGAGCCCTCGTGGTCTCGTGGCGTGTATCATCTGTACGTGATTCGTCACACCGATCGGGAGGGGCTGCAAAACCATCTGGGCGCCAGGAACATCAGCACCGCGATCCACTATCCGATTCCGCTGCACTTGCAGAAAGCTTATCGGGGCCTCGGTTACCGCGAAGGCGACTTTCCCGTCACAGAGCGGCTTGCGCCGCAACTGGTGTCCCTGCCGATGTATCCGCACCTACGCCCTGAGCAGCAGCGGAGAGTCGCCCAAGGCGTCACTGACTTCGTCGAGAGTAAGCGGCCGTCGACCGCACTCACAATGAGCGCCGGAGCTTAACCGCGCCCGGGCCCGAACCCTGCCATCCGGCCACTAGACGCGCTGTCGACCGTTACGCAAAGCCGCCCATGAGAGTCGCCATGCTGGCGTATGCCTTCTACGAAGGCAACGCCCGAATTCAGCAATACGCAACCGCCTTGTCGAAACGCGGAGACACGGTTGACGTGTTCGCCCTGCGGCGAGAGGGCCGGCCTAAGCATGAGGTTCTGAATGGCGTCAACGTGTACGGCATTCAGACAAGGGTCGTCAATGAAAAATCGTCCATCACGTACCTGCACCGGGTCCTTCGCTTCCTCGTCAAGTCTGCGCTCGTGCTCAGCCGGAAACATCTCTCGACGCCCTACCAGGTGGTGCACGTCCATTCCGTGCCGGACTTTCTGGTGTTTGCCGCGGCCGTGCCAAAGCTCCTGGGGTCCGCGGTCATCCTTGACATCCATGACATCCTGCCGGAATTCTATGCCGCCAAATTCGGCTCGGACCGGCGGTCTCTGCTATTCAAGGCGCTGGTACTTGTCGAGAAGTGCTCGGCGGCGTTTGCCGACCACGTGATCATCGCAAATGATCTTTGGTATCAAAAGCTGACCGCGCGCTCCGCTACGTCACAGAAATGCACGCCCATCGGTAACTATCCCAACCCCGAACTCTTTTATCCCAGGCCCAAGAGACGCACCGATTCGAAGTTCGTTATCACATACCCTGGCACCCTGAATTGGCACCAAGGGCTCGACGTCGCTATTCAGGCATTCGCCCAGATAGTCCAAGAGATTCCGGAAGCCGAGTTTCGCATTTACGGCGAGGGCCCTTCGAAGCCAGGCCTTATCAAGCTTGCCAACGACCTGGGCCTGAATGGAAAAGTGGTCTTCAACGACATGATACCCATTGAGCGCATCGCCGAGGAAATGGCCAATGCGGACCTGGCGGTGGTTCCAAAGCGTGCCTCTTCTCCTTTTGGCAACGAGGCCGCGAGCACCAAGATTCTCGAGTTTATGTCGGTTGGCGTGCCAGTTGTGGTTTCGAACACTCGCATCGATACCTACTATCACACCGACAGGACCGTCAAGTTCTTCGAGTCTGACAATTCCGCGGATTTGGCGCACGCCATCGTGACACTCAAAGAGAATCCGGTCCTCAGGCAGAGCCTGATTGCGAATGCGGCCAAGTACGCAGAAGAGCACAGTTGGGGCATCAGGCAGCACCAATACCTCAGGGTCGTCGACTGTCTTACACACTCGAGTCTGAGTTCACGGCATGCGCAGCACTGTGACAACACAACAACTGGCCGTGGCCGCGAGGAATGCCGATACGTGTTCCAAGCCGACTGCAATCCAACACTCAGAGCACCGGTCACTGTACCTAATATGAAACTGACGGCGAGCTTGTCTGACCAGCGGAGGAGGCCTCTGCGGCTCGATCGGTTCGCGAGCGTCTATGCGGGCCGTCCTATCGCAAGACTGTTTCGCGGCAGCGATGGGCACGGCATGCCGATTCTCATGTACCACAGCGTTCACGCGGGCAGCGCGAAGGGGCATCCCTACTACGACACCAATACTTCGCCGGACGTCTTTCGATTGCAGATGCGGTACCTGAAAGACCACGGTTACCAAGCCCTGGATCTGGAGACGGCTATACCGGCTTTGCTGGCTGGCGGAACGGCAAACAACTTTGTCGTCATTACCTTCGATGATGGATTCAGGGACTTCTACACGAACGCGTACCCGATTCTCGAGGAATGCGGCTTTGTTGCGACTGTATTTGTCGTGAGCGGTTTTACCGCCGACGATCGCCTGGCGCTAAACGGCAACGAGTGTCTGACATGGGCCGAGGTCCGGGAGTTGCACGCTGCCGGCGTGAGAATTGGATCTCATACCGTGAGCCACCCGAGACTGCGCCGCCTCACGATGGCAGGGCTTCACGATGAGGTAGGGACCTCAAAAAGAACACTGGAAGATAAGCTCGGTGATAGTGTAACGACGTTCTCGTATCCGTTTGCGTTCCCCGAGACCGATGAAGCGTTCACCCGGAGGCTGAAACACGCTCTCGAAGAACATGGCTATCGAGCCGGTGTTACCACTGTCATCGGCACAGCAGCACAGTCAGACGACCGTATGATCCTCCCGAGACTGCCGGTGAATTCGTGGGATGATCTTGACTTGTTCCGTGCGAAGCTCGAGGGCGGATACGACTGGCTTCATCCGATCCAGTACGCCCACAAGCTTGTGAAACGGGAGGCACACTATGACCCGGCAGTCTGAGCGGAGCTACATTGTGGTCTCCCCGGTAAAGGACGAACAGAGTTACATCGAAACGACGATAAAAGCTGTCACCGGCCAAACCGTGCGGCCGGCGCAATGGGTAATCGTCGACGACGGTTCGCAGGATGGCACCCCGGAGATCCTGGCTCGCTATGCGCAGCAGCATCCGTGGATCACCGTGGTCAGAGTGGAAAGGGATGCGAAGAGGCGTTTGGGCGTCGCGGAGGTATGCGCGTTCGATCGCGGTTATCGGCTTGTAAGCCAGTTGCCTCATGACTTTGTGGTGAAGCTGGATTCCGATGTAGACTTGCCGCCCACCTACTTTGAGGAGCTGATCGCACGATTTCAGACCGACCAGAGCCTTGGCATCGCATCCGGCGTTTACTTCGAGCAGCATGGGCCCGCTTGGCAACCGGTGCGGATGCCTGAGTACCATGCTGCCGGCGCATCCAAGATGGTGAGGGCGGACTGCTTCAGTCAGATCGGTGGGTTCATCTTCTCTCCTGGTTGGGACACGGTTGACGAGATCAAGGCGCGAGCCCTTGGATGGAAGACGTGCCATTTTGACGACGTGGCTTTCTTGCACCTTAAGCCGGAAGGCTCCGCTTCCGGCTACACGAAGATCGCGGCTATGTGCGGAGAGATCGATTACAGAACTGGTCTGAGCGTGCCATTTTTCTGCCTTAAGGTATTGCATCGGATGGCCACGGGCAAGCCGTTGTTCTGCGCCGGCATAGCGATGCTGTTTGGGTTTTTCAGGGCATTCGTGTCACGAAAGAAGAGATTGGTAAACGACGTCGAACAAGCGCTTTACCGGCAGATGCTGAACGGTAGAATGCGGCGCGGAATGCAAAGATTAGGCGAGCACGTGCGCCGAAAGGTATTGGCTTACAGTTAATGTGCGGAATCTGCGGTGTTTACCACTTTAACGAACGCCGTGCGGAGCGGGAGCTCATCGGCAGGATGTGCTCCACACTCCAGCACCGGGGGCCGGACGGGTCCGGCAGCTATGTCTCCGGCCGGGTCGGCTTGGGCCACACGCGTTTGAGCATCATCGATCTCGAAGGCGGTGCCCAGCCGCTCACGAACGAGGACGGTTCTCTGCAGGTCGTTTTCAACGGCGAGATTTACAATTTCATCGAGCTGAGAAAAGAGTTAACCGATAAGGGACATATCTTTGCGACGCGCTCGGATACTGAAGTGATTCTGCACGGTTATGAGGAGTGGGGCGCTGACTGTGTCACCAGATTCAACGGAATTTTCGCATTTGCTCTGTGGGACAGCAAGCGGCAAGAAGTGTTTCTGGCCAGGGATCATCTTGGTGTGAAGCCTCTCTATTATGTAGCGCTTGGCGACCGCGTTCTGTTCGCTTCTGAGATCAAGGCCCTGTTGCAGGACTCCGAATGCCCTCGAGAGGTTGACCTGAAGGCGCTGGGAGTGCTGTTCACCCTCCGCTACGTCCCTTCTCCCGATACGCTATTTCGGAACATCAAGAAGCTGCCACCGGGTCATCGAATGGTACTGAGCCGGCGGGGAATCGACGTGCAGGGGTATTGGACTCAACGGCCCCAGGTCGCCATCGGAGTCGGAGAAGAGTCACTTAAGGCGACCTACCAGAGCCTGCTGGAAGACGCCGTCCGATTGCAGATGCGCAGCGATGTGCCGGTGGGCCTCTTCCTAAGTTCCGGAGTCGACTCTGGCGCCCTGCTCGCGATCATGAGCCAGCAGACTGGGAGCCCGGTTCGGACCTTCACGATCGGTTTTGAGCAGGGCGAGGACACGAATGAGACGGACGATGCCAGAACGATGGCCAC
>CAWJLI010000220.1:0-10793 GCA_963843095.1 Bryobacterales bacterium | reverse complement strand
GACGCACCTCATCCCCGTGACGATCCACGAAAATTGCCGCCTCCAGGTAGCTGGCTACGGAGAGGCGCGCGCTGTCGGCGGATTCAATGGCCGCCGCGAAGCTCGCCGCCTCCGGTTCCCGCAAGAGGATGGCGAGCAGTGCGGATGTATCCACAATCATCGCGGCATGCCATCGTCGCCATAGAGCAGACTGGCGTGGTCCGCCGAGCCGTACTCGCGCGACATGCCAGCCGCGAATCGGTCGGCAAAAGCCAGCATTCGCGCCGCAGTGGTGGTACGAGCCCGCTTTCGCCGCTCTTCGAGGAGCCTCGCCTCGAGCGAATGGATCACTACTCCCGTGAGGCTTTCTCCTGTCAATTCAGCGAGTTGTGCGGCAAGCTGGTAAGCTCGCGGGTTCTTGACATTGAGGCTCACTAGAATTCTACCTCCACATGGTAGAATAGCAGACTCACCCCAGCTCCGCAATCTGTCCGAACAGCGGTTTGAGCGCCGGATAGAACGCCTGATACACGCGGTGGGCGCGGGCGTAAAAGGCGGCATCGGCGTCGACGGGGGCGACGGATTCGGTTTCGCGGATGACGGCGCGGCAGACCTCGGGGACGCGAGGCGTAGGCGCCGGTGCCGGCCAGGGCCAGCAGCGCCGCGCCGTAGGCGGAGCCTTCCTGGGTTTCCAGGGTGACCACGCGGTGGTTGAAAATCGAAGCCAGCAGGCCGCGCCAGAAGGGGCTCCTGGCGCCGCCGCCGGAAGCGCGCACGCTCGCCACCGGTACGCCGAGCGCTTCGACGATCTCCAGGCAGTCGCGCAGGCTGTAGGAAACGCCTTCGATTACGGCGCGGATCAAGTCGGCGCGCTTGTGGCCGGCGGTGAGGCCGATCCAGCCGCCGCGGGCGGTGGCATCCAGATGCGGCGTGCGCTCTCCCATCAGGTAAGGCAGCCAGAACAGGCCGTTGGCGCCGCGCGGCGCTTGCGCGGCTTCGGCGGTGAGAGCGTCGTAAGAGGCGCCTGGGGCGAGCTGGTTGCGGAACCATTGCAGGCTGAGCCCGGCGCCCTGGGTGACGCCCATCACGTGCCACTTACCGGGAACTGCGTGGCAGAAGGTGTGAACGCGGCCGGCCGCATCGTACGCCACCTGTTCCATGTGAGCGAAGACGACGCCGGAGGTGCCGATAGTGCAGGAGACGATGCCGGGTTCGACAATGCCGTTGCCGACCGCGCTGGAAGCCTGGTCGCCGCCGCCGCCCACCACCGGGGTTCCGGCGGCGAGGCCGGTCAACGCGGCCGCTTCGGCGCTGACAACGCCGGTGACTTCGTTCGATTCATAACAGCGCGGCAGAATGGCGCGGTCGAGGGCCAGGCCGTCCATCATTTCCATCGACCAGCGCCGGTTCACCACGTCGAACAGCGCGGTACCGGAGGCGTCGGAAACTTCTGTCGCATAATCGCCGGTGAGGCGGAAACGCACGTAATCCTTGGGAAGCAGCACCTGGCGGACGCGCGCGAAGTTCGCCGGCTCGTGATCACGCACCCAGAGCAGCTTGGGCAGCGTAAAGCCGGTGAGCACGGGATTGGCGATGTAACGTAGGATGGCTTCGCGGCCGAGCTTGGCGTTGACGGCATCCACCTGCGGCTGCGAGCGCTGGTCGCACCAGATGAGCGAAGGGCGGATCACCTGGCCGTCGCGGTCCAGGATGACCAGGCCGTGCATCTGGCCGGAAAGGCCGATGCCTTTCACCTCACTGCCGGACACGCCAGCGGCGGCGAGCGCCTGGCGGACGGCCGAGACGGCGGCATCCCACCAGTTCTGTGGCCGCTGTTCCGCCCACAGCGGGCGGGCCATGGTCATGTCTTCATGAGGAGCGGTGCAACCGGCGCGGACCACGCCGCGCTCATCCACCAGCAGGGCGCGCGAGCCCCCGGTGCCGATATCGATGCCGAGCCACATAGGTAAGAAACCATAGTGGCACGGCGCGGGCTTCGATGGGAGACGCATATTCTCTCTTCCGCCCGGTTCCGGGGCTACGGGATTGGATGCCAAACTCCCAGGTCGCCCCTGCCGGGGCCCGCTCCACTCCCCTTAGGAGGATCAAGCGGATACGGCATGCCCAGAGACTCGCTGTTCTCGGCGAACCATCGATGCCACAACTCCGATGTCCCGACCCGGTGGCGGCGATCGGCCTTTCGGCCGTTGGGCTACACTGAAAGAGAAGAGCCGGCTTGCGCCCTGGTGCTGTGACCCTGCCGCCGATTGACCCAAATCTCGAATCCCAAGTCATCCGCAAGCCACCCTTGCGCGATGACAACCGGCAAGCAGCGGGCAAGATCGCTATTTTTCAGTACGCCACCGTCATCGCGTTCGTGTTTCTCATCTCGGGCTTCTGGCGGCTGCAGGTTCAGAATCCGCAGTATTTGACGAGCGTGCTCTCGCCAACAGCGTAAAGTCGCAGCCGATGGCCGGCGCCGCGCGGCCGCATCCTCGATCGCGACGGGCGCGTGATCGTCGACAACCACAGTTCCTTCCGGCTGCTGCTGACGCGCGAATCGTTGAACGAAGCGCACCTGGCGCCGATCGCTCGCGGCCTGGACCTGGACCTGGCCGACTTACAGGCCAAAGTGCGCCGCTACCGCTCGCGGCCGAAGTACGATCCGATCGTGCTCAAGGAGGTGGTCACCTCGGCCGACCTGTCATTCGTCGACTCGCACCGCGACTTTTTCCCCGAGCTGCTGCTCACCCAGGATTACAAACGGGCTTACCCGCAGAACGGCATGCTGGCGCACGTGATCGGCTACACCGGTGAAATCAGCGAGCAGGAATTGGATATGCCGGAGTTCGCCAAGTACGATCCCGGCACGGCCATCGGCAAGTTCGGCATTGAGCGGCAGTACAACGACACGCTGAGCGGGCGTGGATGGCCAGCGCCAGGTGGTGGTGGATAACCTCGGGCAGGTGCGGCAGATTTTGAAGATGAAGCCCGCCACGCCCGGCAAGGACCTGCAACTCACCATCGATCTGGATCTGCAGGCCGTCGCCGAGCTCGCCATGGATGGCCGCAACGGCGCCGTGGTCGCTCTCGATCCGCGCAACGGCGAGGTGCTGGCCATGGTCAGCCGGCCGGCGTTCGATCTTAACAAGTTTGCCGAGCACATCAAGTCCGCCGACTGGAAGACCATCATGGATAATCCAGACCATCCGATGATGAACCGCGCCATTCAGTCGCAACTGGCGCCCGGTTCGACGTTCAAGCCGATCATGGCGCTGGCCGGCCTCGAGACCGGCACCATCGACACCAAGTGGACGGTGCATTGCGCGGGCGGCGCCACTTTCTACGGCAGCTACCGCAGGTGCGACAAAAAAACCGGGCACGGCACCATTTCATTGCACGCCGCGATTGCAGACTCCTGCGACGTTTTCTTTTACACCCTGGGCGACAAGATGGGTATCAGCCCGATCGCTTATTACGCGAGCCTGGTGGGCTTCGGCCACCCGAGCGGAATCGATTTGCCGAATGAGGCCTCCGGCATCGTTCCCTCGCCCGAATGGAAGCTGCGCAATTATCGCGAGAAGTGGTGGGCCGGCGAGACCATCTCGGTGGCGATCGGGCAGGGCGCGCTGACGGTAACCCCGCTGCAACTGGCGCGCGCGATTGGCGGGATCGCGATGGGCGGCGTGTGGCATCATCCTCACCTGGTGCGGGAATTGGACGCCACCGAGAAGCCGGATCAGTGGCCGCTCGATCCGGATCACGTGAAGGATGTCATCGACGGCATGTACGGCGTGGTGAACGAAGGTGGCGGCACCGCAACGGGATTCGCCACCTTGAAGGGCATCGAGGTCTGCGGAAAGACGGGAACGGCACAGGTGGCGTCGGCCGACTTGGCCAAGCAGAAGGGCGGAGTCGACATGACGGACAACGCCTGGTTCGTCGGTTTCGCACCGCGCTCGGCGCCGGAGATCGTGGTGGTTGCTTTGTGGGATCATGGCCGGAAAGGCTACCTGGCCGCGCCCATCGTGCGCGATGTCCTCAAAACCTACTTCGACAAGAAGGCCAGGCTGGAGGCGCTGCGCCAGCAGCAGGCTTCCGTCACCGCCCGGCTCTCGGAGATCACCCACCTCGGGATACCGGCTCCCGATTCCCCGGCCGGCCAGGCTCACAACTGATATGACCCGCTATCTCTCCGCGCGCGATTTGGATTGGTCCCTGCTGCTGATCGCGCTGGCGCTGTGCGGCATCGGCGTCCTGCAGATTTTCAGTGCCACTCTCGATGGCCCCTACCACAGCGCCTGGTGGCGGCAGATCCTCTACGTCGCCGGCGGCCTGCTGCTCATGTGGCTGGTCCTGGCGGTGGACTATCATACGCTGCTGCATTACGTTCCGAGCTATTACATTGTTTCGGTGGTGGCCCTGTTGGTGACTTACGCGGTGGGCCAGACGGCCTTTGGCTCCCGCCGCTGGATTCCGCTCGGCGGCGGTTTACATTTACAGGTATCGGAATTTGTCAAGCTGATGATAATATTGTTGGTAGCCCGGTATCTGGCGGAGATCAAGACGGAAACGCTGGAGATCCGGGAGATGACGATACTTTCGTCGCTGGTGCTGGTCCCTACGCTGCTGGTGCTGAAGCAGCCCGATCTGGGGACCTCGTTGACGTATGTCGCCATCTTGATGGTAGGTGCATTTCTTGCCGGACTGCGGCGAAAGTACGTGATCGTCATCGCCGTGGTCATGATCTTTGTGCTTCCTGTGGGCTGGTATTTTCTGAAGGATTTTCAGCGGGCGCGGCTGGTCAGCTTTCTCGATCCGGATCGCGACCCCCAAGGGACCGGGTATCAGTTGATTCAATCCCAGATCGCGGTGGGAGCGGGTGGGATGTTCGGCAAGGGAGTTACCAAGGGAACGCAGACCCAGTTGCGTTTCCTGCCGGTGTCGCAAAAGGACTTTATCTTTGCGGCGCTTGCCGAAGAGCATGGGTTTGTCGGCGTAGTGATTGTGTTGTCGCTGTTCTTTGTGATGATTATGCGCATCGTCCAGAATGCGCAAACGGCGCCCGATCCGGTGGGTATGTATATCTGCATGGGGGTGGCCAGCCTGTTGCTGTTCCATGTTGTGGTCAATGTGGGAATGGTGGCGGGCTTGATGCCGGTGACCGGCATTCCGTTGCCGTTCATGAGCGCCGGTGGTTCCAGTATCTGGTCGAGTTTTTTGGCTTTGGGGCTGGTGAACAACGTCCGCCTCAGAAGATTCGTGAATTAGCCGGGCCGCCTGCAAGGGTGAGTCCGCAATAGAAATATTATCGGGAGCCTAAGAAGAGACCCTCGCGCGCGGTGGCGCTTTTGAGCGCTCCCCCAGGTGAGAGGAGCGGTTCCCGGCCGTCCGGTGTTCGAGTGAAAGCTCCACCGCCGGCCAGCGTGAGCTTTATTAGCGACCGGCTTGCCGCCTGTACGCACAGGCGGACCGGCGCACACGCAGGGCGCCCACCTCTCCTCCGAGACTCTCCCAAGTTCCCGGGGAGGCAACGGATGTCCAAGGAGTTAGTGATCTCTTCCAACCGCCACGAAACGCGTGTGGCGATTCTTGAGGACGATCAGGTTTTCGAAGTCTACCACCAGCGGGAAAACGAATATTCTCTCGCCGGAAGTATCCATAAAGGCCGCGTGACGCGGGTCTTGCCGGGCATGCAGTCGGCGTTTGTCGACATCGGCCTGGATCGCGACGCGTTCCTATACGTATCCGACTTCTTCGAGGACAACGAAGAGTACGACAAGATCGTCACCAGCGTGGAGGAGAAGGTCCTCAAGATGGACCGCGTGCCGCCGGCCGCGACTATAGCCGCGCCTCCCGCTCCGGCGGAAGCGGCGCCTGCGGTGGATGCGGCCGAACCTGCCGCGGCGATAGAGACCGGCGCCGCCGGACCGCCCGAGCCAACCGGGACATCCGTTACGGTGGCCGAGGCCGCCGCGCCCGAGCCGGAACAGCGCCGCGACGATCGCGATCGCGACCGCCGCGGAGGGCGCCGTTCGCGACGCCGCCGCGGCCAGCGGGGTGGACGCGCGCTGCCCGATTCCAAGTTCTACTCCCCCGGCCATCACGCCGCCGAGCCGGCTCCGCCGAGCGAACCGCGAATGCCGGAGCCAGCCGAACCGGGCGTGTCCCCCAGCGAAGATCTGCTGGTTCTGCCCGGCGAATCGCTCGCCAAGTACACCGGCCCGTCGCGCGTGGAGGAGGAGCCGGAACCGGCTGCTTTCGAAGAATCCGGCGCCGCCGAGCACGAGCCCGAAGCTGCCGAAATCGAATCCGAAACGCCGGTTGCGATTGCGGAAGCTAATCCCGTCGAGGTTCTTCCGCCGGCCGCGCCACAGGAAGTGGAGGCCGTAGCAGCGGAAGCTCCGGCCGAAGCTGAAACAGTTGCCGCCGAACTCGCCGAAGCGCCGCAACCGGCCGCAGTGCCAGACTCGACGGAAGCCGGCGCCGAGTTGGAAGCGGCTCCCGAAGACGAAGAAATTGCCGAGGCCGAAGAGGGCGCCGAAGGCGAGGACATTGTGGAAGGCGAAGGTAGCGCGGAAGTTGAAACCGCGGTGGAAGACCAGGTCTCGGAGGGAGGCCCCGATCCCGCACCCACGCCCACCAGCCTCACCGCGACCTTGCGCGAACAGGGCCCCCGTTACCAGCATCGTGTTTCCCGCCGCATGCGCCGCCGCGGCGGCCGCGACCGCGCTCCGGCGCCCGGCGAAGCCCCGCGCCCGCCGGAAGCCCGCCCCGAACAGCGCACCGTCGCCGCGCCCAGAACGAGCGACGGCCGATCCGAAAAAGCCACCGCCACATCCATCAGCGACCTGCTGCGCGGCGGCCAGGAGATCATCGTCCAGATCGCCAAGGAGCCGCTCGGACAGAAGGGCGCCCGTATCACCTCGCACATCGCCCTCCCCGGCCGCTTCCTGGTCTACATGCCGACCGTCGACCACATCGGCGTATCGCGCAAGATTCCGAGCGACGAGGAACGCTCGCGGCTGAAACGCGTGCTGCAAGCCAATCGATCCGGCATCCCCGGCGGCTTCATCGTCCGTACCGCCGGCGACGGCCGCAGCGAAGAAGAGCTGCGCGCCGACATGCATTTCCTGTACAACATGTGGCTCGACATGCGGCAGAAGGCCGAGCGTAAGCCGGCGCCGCTGCTCATCCACCATGATCTCAACGTGGTGGAACGCGTGCTGCGCGACCAGCTCACCACCGACTTCAAGAATATCTGGGTGGACAACGAAGAAGCCTACGAAAGCGTGTTGCGCTTTGTCGAGCGATTCCAGCCCGCGCTGGTCGGCCGCGTCAAGCTGTATACCCGCTCCAATCCCATCTTCGACGAGTTCGGCATCACCGCGGAGCTCGAAAAAGCCCTGCGCCCCAAAGTCTGGCTCAAGAGCGGCGGCCACATCGTTATCAATCAGACCGAGGCACTGGTGGCGATTGACGTCAACACCGGCAAGTTCGTCGGCAAGTCCAACCGCCTGGAAGACACCATCGTCAAAACCAATACCGACGCCATCCGCGAAATTGTGCGGCAGATCCGCCTGCGCGATCTGGGCGGCATCATCGTGATCGATTTCATCGACATGGACGAGCGCAAGAACCGGCAGAAGGTGATGCAGGCGCTCGAGGACGCCATGCGTGCCGACCGGGCGCCCTACAAGATTCTGCAATTCAACGATTTCGGCCTGGTGGCCATTACCCGCAAGCGGGTCAAGCAGAGCCTCGAGCGCACGCTCTGCACGCCGTGCCCGTATTGCGAAGGCGCCGGCTACGTGAAAAGCCCGCAGACGGTGGTCGGCGAGATCCTCGGAGAAGCCCAGAAGATCGCCGCCGCCATCGAGGGCAAGGACGTCATGCTGCGCGTGTCCCCGGAGGTCGCCAAGCTTCTCAAGAGCAACCAGAATACTTACCTGCAAGAGCTGGAAGAGGTGCTCGGCCGCACCGTGATCGTCAAGAGCGATCCGCTGCTCCACCAGGAAAAGTTCGATTTGGCGTAAGCTGGGATCCCGTGGCGCGGGCTGTCAAGCCTGCTGGGTCGAGAGTCGTCTCGACCCTTTTTTATTGCCGCGCCGAAAAGAAAAGCCGAGATGACTCCCGACCCAGGCCCTTGACAGCCGCGCCACGCACCATAAAATGAGGCATAATGACTGCATCGAGGAGGGCAATCCCATGGCAAGCGGAAGTTCAGCAAGACCCAAAGTCAATCCGATTCCGGATGGCTATCACAGTGTGACTCCCTATTTGACCGTAACCGACGCCGACCGGCTCATGCGGTTCGTGAAGGATGCTTTCGGCGCCCAGGAACTGTTCGCTCACCGCGGTCCGGATGGCTCCATCCAGCACGCCGAAGCCAGAATTGGCGATTCGATTGTGATGATGGGGCGGGTTCGCGGAGAGATGAAACCGATGCCGGGCATGATTTACCTGTATGTGCCTGACACGGACGCGGTATACAAGGCGGCAGTGAGCGCGGGTGGCAAGAGTCTGCAAGAGCCGGTCGATGAGTTCTACGGCGATCGCCGTGCCACTGTGGAAGACCCCTGCGGCAACCAATGGTACATGGCCACGCACATCGAAGACGTCTCGCCTGAAGAGCTGGGACGCCGGGCGGCGGCGCTGGCGCAGAAGAGCTAAGCCTGGATTCCGAAGTCAACTTCGGCGAGGTTGCATTCCCACAGCGGAGGGCCAGGAAAAAACAGGTCTTGTATCAGGGCACGGCTTCAGCCGTGCCGGAACGGGATGAACCTCATCGGCTTTAGCCCCTGGGCAGCAGGCAGGGGACTTCCATCTAAAGCCCTCAGAATGCGTGCTGTCGGCGGCACGGCTCAGGCCGTGCCCTGATACAAGGCGCCCAACTTCGGATCTCAGGCTAAGGCGTCGCGCTGGCACGATCGCGCCGTGGCATAATCCTGATATGGAAATCACCTGGCTCGGACATGGCACGTTCCAGTTTCGTCTCGGTTCAGGGCAGGTCATCCTGATGGACCCGTGGACCGATGGCAACCCCGCTTTCCCGATGGGCCACCGCATCGATCGAGTGGACACCATCGCGATCACCCACGGCCACTTCGATCACATCCACGACGCCATCCCTCTCGCCCGCCGATTTGCGCCGGAGGTCGTCGGTATTTACGAAACCTGCGCCTGGCTGGAGCGCAAAGGGGTCAAGAACACGCGCGGTATGAACAAGGGCGGAAGCCAGAAATCCAGCGGCGTGACTTTTACCATGACGCACGCCGTGCATAGCTGCGGCATCCTGGACGAAGGCGAGATCGTTTACGGAGGCGAAGCGGCCGGCTACGTATTGCGATTCGCCGATGGCCGCGCCTTGTACTTCGCCGGCGACACCAACGTGTTCAGCGACATGCAGCTCATCGAGCAGCTCTATCATCCGGAGTTGGCATGTCTGCCGATCGGCGATCTGTTCACCATGAGCCCGCACGAAGCGGCTCTAGCCTGCCGCCTGCTGCGAGCGCCCAAGGTGATCCCCATGCACTTCGGCACTTTCCCCGCGCTCACCGGCAGGCCAGAAGAGTTGGCGAAGCTGGTCACAGTGAGCGGCATCAGCGTTTGGCCGCTGGAGCCAGGCAAGCCGGTGGAATGGTAGATGCTGGTGCGCCCGCGGTCGTGTTCGTAAGAACGGTAGCGCCGGCGGTCTTTTGCCGCCGGTGTCTTGTCGCCGGCGCGTGAGGAGTCGCTACCGGTCCACAGGAATACAAACGTGAAAAACACCGCTTAATCTAATCGCCAGTGTGTAGTTGCAAGTACGGCTCCGAGATGTACGTAATTCGATCGTCCGGAATGCCTGGGGCAAACCGCACATCGACCTTGACGTGTATGCATTTCCGATAGACGTATCGCTCCCACGTCCGAGTCGAAACGCCGCCTTCTTCCATAAAGACCTTCAAGAGATCCGTCCGAGTCATGCCGACCTTGATGGATTTCAGTTCGGGCAGATTCTCCGTATTCAGCGTGCCTGTTCAGAGTCGTAAGCCGTTGTGTTTGGCTCAATACGCAGCAGACTCAGTTGTCGCACCCACCTGGCATTCCTCTTTTCACCTGGTGCGACCAATTCAAACGGCCCGTCGCTTTCCGGCAGTGGCTTCCCGTCTCGCTTCGTGACCACGTACACCGCCTTATCCGAAAACGACGGATCGAGTTCCACCCAGGCGAAAACCGCTCGATATCCATCCCGCCCCTCGGCCACCAAGTAGTACGACGCCGCCGTGTGTTGAAACTTCTCGCCAGTCGGGGTTGGAACCTTGGCAAGCAAGTCGGTCAGCAGGACACCCTGGAACGTGACGGGAGTTCCGTGGTCGATGACCGTGATCGTCCGTTGTTGCAGAAGAGCGAGTTCTGAACTGGAAGGAGCAAAATCAGTTACCGGAACGGAAGGACCGGAAACAGGCCCAACCGTACCTACTCCTTGGACTAGAATGCGTGGCGGATTCTGGCAAAAGGCTGTGGGCAGAACGACGCATAGAAGGAGAGCCACGTTGCGAATCGGCATGGAACCATTATCGGACGAGTATGCCGTTATGGCAGCCCCGAACCTCAGCTTGTGACTTTTGGTGATGCCCGATCCACAGAGCCTTCAGATCTTGTTCGTCGAAAGCCGTTCCATTAGATCGTGAACCGTCTGGGTAACCGGGGAAACCGTGGTCAAAACCTGACCCAAAACCCGAAAATGAGACAGCGGGAAAGTTGTGGGCGGATACCACGGGGATACGGGGATACGGGGGATACGGGGGATACGGGGACGCGGGGGGTGATCT
>CAWJLI010000219.1:0-29931 GCA_963843095.1 Bryobacterales bacterium | reverse complement strand
CTCCGGAACGGAGGATTTCGACTCTCATGACGCCAGCACAACAAATGAAGCGGCCGCTAGCCGAGGTAGACCCGGATGTCTATCGGGCGATCGAGCGGGAAATCGAGCGGCAGGATGCGCAGATCGAACTGATCGCCAGCGAGAACTTCACCTCCGAGGCCGTGCTCGAAGCCACCGGCAGCGTGTTCACCAACAAGTACGCCGAGGGCTATCCCGGCAAGCGCTACTACGGCGGCTGCGAGTTCGCGGACATCGTCGAGAACCTGGCCCGCGACCGCGCCAAGCAACTGTTCGGCGCCGAGCACGCCAACGTGCAGCCGCACTCCGGCTCGCAGGCCAACCAGGCCGCCTACGCCGCCGTGCTGTCAGCCCGGCGACACCATCATGGGCATGAACCTGGCGCACGGCGGACACCTGACGCACGGCCACCAGCTCAATTTCTCCGGCAAGACCTACCACGTGGTCCCCTACGGCGTGCGCCAGGACGACGAGCGCATCGACTACGACGAGCTGGCGCGGCTGGCGCGACGAGCACAAGCCGAAGATGATCATCGCCGGCGCCAGCGCCTACCCGCGCATCATCGATTTCGCGCGCTTCCGCCAAATCGCCGATGCGGTGGGCGCGGTCTTCCTGGTGGACATGGCGCACATCTCCGGGCTGGTGGCCGCCGGCCTGCATCCCAACCCGTGCCAGTACGCCGACATCGTCACCTCGACCACCCACAAGACGCTGCGCGGGCCGCGCGCCGGCATCATCCTCTGCAAGCGAGAAATTCGCCGCGGCCATCGACAAAGTGGTCTTCCCCGGCACGCAGGGCGGCCCGCTGGTGCACGTCATCGCCGCCAAGGCGGTCTGCTTCCTGGAGGCCATGCAGCCCGAGTTCGCGGAGTACCAGAAGCAGGTGGTGGCCAACGCCCACGCGCTGGCCGAGAGCATCCAGGAGGCCGGTTTCCGCGTCGTCTCCGGCGGCACCGATACGCACCTGATGCTGGTGGATGTTTTCTCCAAGGGCGTGCGCGGCAAGGAGGCCGAAAAGGCGCTCGACCGCGCGCACATCACGGTGAACAAGAACGCGATTCCGTTCGACATCAACCCGCCGCTCAACCCCAGCGGCATCCGGCTGGGCACGCCCGCGGTGACCACGCGCGGATTCCGCGAGGCCGAGATGCGCGAGGTCGGCGCTCTCATCGGCGAAGTGCTGGAGCATATCGACAACGAAGATACCATCGCGCGCGTGCGGCAACAGGTCGAAGCACTGACGGCCCGCTTCCCGCTGTACCCGTGGAAGAAGCGGAAACCGGCGGAGAACTCCGCCGTGCTGCCGGAAAGCGCGGTGCAAGTGGGCTAGGCCTTTCGGGCCGGCCAGCTTTCCAGTCATGGCGCTGGACATCGTTATTGACGGGCGCCGGGTGCGGGACTTCGGCATCGGCACCTACATCCGAAGCCTGGTACACGCGCTCAGCCGGATCGATGCGGCCAACCACTACACCGTGGTTACCGGCCCCGGCGAGGCGCGCGTGTGGGGCGCGCTGCCGGACAACTTCCGCATCGCCATCTACGCGGGAGACGATCACGCTTACTCGGATCACCTGTTGTTTCCTCTCTTCCTGCGGCGTCTCAAGCCGGACCTGGTGCACATTCCGCTGAACCGCGTTCCCCTGCTGATGATCCGGCCTTACGTGGTGACGATACACGACATGGTGAACCTGTTCTACGACGAGCGGAAGCTTTCCGCCCTGCACATGCATCTGCGCCGCTTCCGTTTCCGCCGCGGCCTGACGCGCGCCAGCCGGGTGATCGCGGTTTCCGAAGCTACCAAACGCGACGTCGAGAATCTGTTGGCCGTGCCCGCGGCGCGCATCACCCGCGTCTACAACGCCCCCGATCCCGGCTTTCTCGGTCGCGAACCGGCCGCGGGCGAGGAAGAGCGCCGCCGCATCATGGAGCGTTACCAGATCGACCGCCCGTTCCTGCTATACGCCGGCGCCATCCGCCATCACAAGAACATCCCGCGGCTGGTGGAAGCTTTCGCGGTGCTGCGCGAACAACTGGCGGCGCACCCGGTTTATGGCGACCTGCGACTGGTGATCATCGGCGACACCATTTCGCAGTACCCGGCCGTTCGGCAAGCCGTGCTCAAGAGCAAGATGGAACACGCCGTGCGCTTCCTCGGCTTCGTGCCTTTCGACACACTGCGCTGCTTCTACGAAGCGGCGGCGGCGTTCGTCTTCCCTTCGCGCCATGAAGGTTTCGGATTGCCGCCGCTGGAAGCCATGGCCTGCGGCACTCCGGTGGTCACCTCCAACGTGAGCTCGCTGCCGGAAGTGGCGGGAGACGCAGCCATGCTGGTAAATCCGGGTAACGTGTTCGATATTGCGCGCGGCATCCGCGACGTGCTGACCGACGAGCCGCTGCGCGCCGAGCTGATTCGCCGTGGCCGCATCCAGGCCGCCCGCTTCAGTTGGGAGCGCTCCGCCCGCGAGGTACTCGAGATCTACCGGGACGTAGCACGCGGACACTGAGGGACGTTCGGCATCGTCGTGCACCCGATAAGCCGGCTCCGGTTCGGCGGCTGCTACACTCGAACAGATGGCTGTCGGCGCGGCGGACGGGGTGAACCTCAACCAATTGGCGGATCGTCGCGGGGTGAAGGAGTGCCTGCAATGGTTCACGCGCGAGAAGCAGTGGATCAGCGAGAAGCACCTGGAACTGTGCCGCATACCGGCGCCGACGTTCCAGGAGGCCGATCGGGCGGCCTGGTTTTTGGAGCAGTTCCGCGCGCTCGGTTGGGAGGCCTCGATCGACCGTGCGGGCAACGTGATCGCGGCATTGGGCGATGGGCCGTACGTGGCGCTGACCGCGCACCTGGACACGGTGATTCCGCTCCGGTCGAAGGACGAAATCGAGGTGGACGCCGACGGCCGTTTCCGCGGCCCCGGGGTATGCGACAACGGCGCCGGCCTGGCCGCGCTGCTTAGCTTCGCCCGCGCCTGGAAGTCGGGGACCCGCCTGCCCGAGTTCGCGCTGAGCCCGTTGCTGGTGGCCAACGTGGGCGAGGAAGGCGAAGGCAATCTGCTCGGCATGCGCTATCTGTGCAAGCAATCGGGGCTGGCAAAGCGCATCGCGGCGTTCGTGGTGGCGGATGGCGCCAACACCGATCACATTACCTGCCGGGCATTGGGCAGCCGGCGCTTCGAGGCCGTGTTCAGCGGCCCCGGCGGTCATAGCTGGAGCGATTTCGGCGTCGGCAATCCGGTGCATGCGCTGTGCCGGGCGGTGGCTCTGTTCGCGGAGACCGAGTTGGAAGGCTCGCCCAAGTCGGCCATCAACGTGGGTATGATCGAGGGCGGCGCGGGCGTGAATGCGATCGCGCAGGCGGCGCGCGCCAAGATCGACATCCGTTCGGAAAGCAACCAGAAGATGGACGAGCTGGTTGGTGCGCTGGAGCAGGCGGTGGAGCGCGCGCGGGAGACGGAGAACCAACGCGCCAACGGCGGCCAGGTCACGTCGCGTCTCAAAGAGATCGGCTCGCGGCCGGCAGCGGCGCTGGCCGACGATGCGCCGATCCTTAAGTGCATCCGGGCAGTGGACGCGCACCTGGGCATTCGGTCGCGTCTCGATTGCGCCTCCACCGACGCCAATATTCCCCTGTCGCTGGGCACGCCGGCCATTGCCATCGGCGCGGGCGGCGTGGGCGGCGGAGCGCACACATCGCAGGAATGGTTCCGGCCCGAGGGGCGCGACCTGGGCCTGAAGCGCATTTTCCTGCTGATTTTGCTGTTGCTCGGGCCCCCACTTCCCGAGCCGGGGAGCGATGGCCGGTGAGCCGAGAGCGCGCCGCGGAGGCGTTGCTGGTCTGGAACGCGCTGATTTGGGGCGCCACCTTCGTGGTGGTGAAATCGGCCCTGGCAGGCATCTCTCCGCTGTATTTTCTGGCGCTGCGGTTCTCCCTGGCGACGGTCGCGCTGGTAGCGATATTCCGAGGGGTGGGCAAGACAGCCGCTCCCTCCGGTCACGGCTCCGATCGGGCGGCCGGCGCGCGCGACTGGAAATCGGTGGGCGCCGGGGTGCTGATCGGCAGCTTGCTGTTTACCGGTTACCTGACGCAAACGCTCGGCCTGCGGCTCACCAGCGCGCCCAAGTCGGCGTTCATTACCGGGCTGTGCTCGGTCCTGGTGCCGGTGCTGGCGGCGGTGGTCTACAAGATCAGGCCGCAAGTGGCGGAGGTCGCCGGATTGTTGGTGGCTACGGTGGGGATGGGGTTGATGACGCTCCACGGCAGCATCGGGGCCATCAGCCGGGGCGACCTGCTCACGCTCGCGTGCGCCTTCGCCTTCGCGGCGCACATCGTCACGCTGGGCCACTATTCGGGTCGCGTGAGCTTCGAACTGCTGTCGGTGACGCAGATCGCCACGTCGGCCGCGTGGTCGTGGGCGCTGTTGTGGTGGATGGAGAAGCCGCACGTGGAGTGGCGCCCGTCCGTGGTCTGCGCGATACTGGTGACAGGATTGTTGGCCACTGCACTGGCGTTTACCATCCAGGCGTGGGCTCAGCGGTATACGACTTCTACCCGTACGGCACTGATTTACATGCTGGAGCCGGTGACGGCCTGGCTGACTTCGTATTTCCTCTCCGGAGAGGGCCTTTCCGGACGAGCCGCCGCGGGCGCGGGCCTGATCCTGGGAGGAGTGGTGCTGGTGGAGGTGAAACCGTGGACTTCGCGGCCACATCCATCTTAGTTGGATTAACCGGCAGACCGGTGCGTTTTGGCGCCGGCTGGCGTGGAGCGCAGGAGTAGGATATCCCATGAGATTCTTCGACAGGTTACGAACCGAGAAGCTGCTTTCGTTCACCCTGATTGTGTTCACGCTGGCCATCGGCGTGGTGATCGGCACGCTGGTCAGCACGGGGGTGAAGGCCGCCCGGTCCAACGCGGGCAATTTCGCGCCGGACGCGACGCCGCTGACGATTCCAAGTGCGGTCGAGTTGCCCTCCCAGTTCACCCAGATCGCCAAGCAGGTCCAGCCCTCGGTGGTGAACATTCAGACCACTTACCAGCCGAAAATGACGCAAAACCCCAATCGGCGACGGCGCCAGGCGCAGCCGGACGAAGGGGACCAGGGCGAGGGCGAAGGCGGAATGAACGATTTTCTATACCGCTTCTTCGGCAACCCGTTCGGCGAAGGCGGGCCGAACATGGGGCCGCGGCACAGGGAGGCGGAGGGCTCGGGCGTGGTGGTGGACCGCGCCGGCTACATCCTGACCAATAACCACGTGGTGGACAAGGCCGACCGCATCCAGGTGAAGTTCCAGGGCGACGCGACCGAATACGAAGCCAAGCTGGTGGGCGCGGACGGGCCGACCGACCTCGCGGTGATCAAGGTGACCGGCAAGAGCGGCCTGGAACCGGCGCGGATCGGCAACTCCGATGCGGTGCAGGTGGGCGATTGGGCGGTGGCTATCGGCTCGCCGTTCAGTTACCAGGAGACGGTGACCGCCGGCATCATCAGCGCCAAGGACCGCGAGGTGGATGCCAACATGCAGTTCCAGCATTTTCTGCAGACCGACGCAGCCATCAACCCGGGCAACAGCGGCGGCCCGCTGTTGAACCTGCGCGGCGAAATAGTGGGCATCAATACGGCCATCGCATCGGCGTCGGGCGGGTATGAAGGCATCGGCTTCGCGCTGCCCATTAATACCGCGGTGATGGTGTATAACGCCATCATCAAGGATGGCAAAGTAACGCGCGGGGGCATCGGCATCTCTTTCGGCCAGGCGGACGATGCCCAAACGACGGCGCTTCTGAAGGCCAATGGCGTCAGCGAGGGTGTGTTTGTGTTGTCGGTGCGTCCGGACGGGCCGTCGGACAAGGCCGGCATCAAGGACGGCGACGTGGTGGTGGCGATCAACGGCAAGCCGGTTCGCGACGGCAATCAGCTGATGGGCATGGTGACCGCCACGCCCGTCGGCAATTCCATCGATGTGACGGTGGTGCGGGAAGGCAAGCGGCAGAACTTCAAAGTGCAGGTGGCCGACCTGGCGCAGATCTTCCCCGACCGGTTCGGCAACGGCAGCGAAGCCGCCCAGGAGAAGCCGGAAGGCGCTTCGGTGAGCTTCGGCATGACGATCGAGAACTTGACCGACCGGCAGATCGAGACCCTGGGAATCAAAGAGAAGGGTGGCGTGCAAGTGATCGACGTCGAACCCAATTCCTTTGCCGAAGACCTCAGGCTGCAGAAGGGCGATGTGATCATCGCCATCGGCGGGCAGCGTGTCGGCAGCATCGAGGACGTGAAAAAGGTGGAAGCCACGCTGAAGCCGGGCGACGCGGTGCAGTTCCGCGTCTTGCGTCGCGCGGCGCCGAATTCAACCAACTGGACCTATCTCTACCTCGCCGGGTTCTTGCCGGCCAAGCAGTAACCGAAAGGTTCGGTTCCCTGCTAGAATCAAAGCACCAGATATGAGAAGGGCTTCGTGTGCCGTAATAGCGGTAATGGTGTGTGCCGCCGCGGCGCCGGCGCAGACGCAATCCACGAAACCGGCGGCGGTGGCGGCGAAACCTGCACCGGCGGCGGCAAAACCGGCCGCCAAGCCCGCAGCCAGGACGGCTGCGCCCCATTCCGCTTCCAGCAAGCGACCGGTTACGGCCAGCGCGACCCATAAGCCCGCGGCCGGAACTGCGGTCGGCAAGGGCCCCACCGCCAAAGCCGGTGCGGCAAATGGGAGTTCTGCCAGGACGGCGGCTTCCCGATCCGCGTCCGCGAGGCGCGGTAAGAAGGGGCGGCCAGCACCCCGGCGGCCCCGGCAAATGGCTCCAGCGCCGGAGCGATACCAGGAGATTCAGCAGGCGCTGGTGTCCAAGGGCTATCTGAAACCCGAACAGGCCAGCGGGCTGTGGGATCAGACTAGCAGCGATGCCCTCAAACGCTTTCAGAGCGAGCAGAAGCTGCAAGGCACCGGCAAGATCGACTCGCTCTCGCTGATCGCGTTAGGCCTGGGGCCCAAACACGAATCCGCGGAGGCCAGGCCTGCGCCGCTCGCCCCACCTGACCAGAGCTCGCTCCAAGACCGCTGAGATCGGTTTTGCGGCCTTATCCGTTGGGTATCTGTAGCCCTCCTCGCTTGCCCTGCCGCGGCGACTTGGTGTAGAGTGGAACTTCGATGCCGCGCTATTACGCCAGCTCGTTTAGTTACCGGTTCTGGTTTAGCCAGATCCGGTAGAGCGGCGTTGGTTGCGTCAGGCGTTGATGAATTTCTCGAAACCGGCCCGCTCTTTTCGGAGCGGGCTTTTTGTTTTAGGAGGGAACGGCAATGGTGATTTCGATGCGGCAGCACGCCAGCAAGGAAGAAATCGAACACGTTTGCGAGCGTATTCAGGAGTTCGGATACAAGGTCCACTCGATTGTGGGCGAGGAGCGGGTGGTGATCGGCGTAGTGGGCGTCGGCGACGTCACAGCCTGCCTGGAATCGCTCGAGGCCACGCCTGGGGTGGAAACGGCGGTGCGTATTTCGGCGCCCTACAAGTTCGTCAGCCGCGAATTCCGCAAAGAGCGCAGCGCCATCAAGCTCAACGGGATCGAAATCGGCGGCGCTGAATTGATCGTGATGGCCGGGCCGTGTTCGGTGGAAAGCGAAAAGCAGATCATGCAGACGGCGGAGGGCGTGGCCGCGGCGGGCGCCCGCGTGCTGCGCGGCGGAGCGTTCAAGCCGCGCACCTCGCCGTACGATTTCCAGGGCATGGAGACTCGAGGGGCTGAAACTGCTGCGCAAGGCTAAGGAGGCCACCGGCCTGGCAACCGTCACCGAGGTGATGAGCGACCGCGACGTGGAACTGGTGGCCGAATACGCCGACTGCATGCAGGTGGGCGCGCGCAACATGCAGAATTTCGCGCTGCTCAAATCGCTGGGCGGCTGCGGCCGGCCGGTGCTGCTCAAGCGCGGCATGAGCTCCACCATCAAGGAGCTGCTGATGTCGGCCGAGTACATCGTGGCGCACGGCAACCCGAACGTGATTCTTTGCGAGCGCGGCATCCGCACCTTCGAAACCGCCACGCGCAATACCTGCGACATCACTGCGGTGCCGGTATTGAATGAACTGACGCACCTGCCCGTGGTTCTCGACCCCAGCCACGCCACCGGCAAGCGCAGCCTGGTGCCGGCGCTGGCGCGCGCGGGCGTGGCCATCGGCGCCGATGGGTTGATCGTGGAAGTGCACCCGTACCCGGAGAAGGCCGTCAGCGACGGGGCGCAGTCGCTGACGCTCGATGGATTCGCCGCCATGATGCGGGACCTGGCGCCATATATCGAGATGTGGCGGCAGGCGCGGGCGGCCCAGACCGCGGCGCTGGCCGGCGCCGTGTGACCTGGTGCTAGAACTCCGCCACTGGCTCTGCCTGCTCGGCGCCGACGCGGCCGGCGACGATTTCGGCCAGGAAGTAGTTTTCGCCATGAAACGGGCAGCCGGCCAGGCGGCGCAGCATGGCGATTTGGCCGACGTGGGTTAACGCGTCGGCAATCGGGCCCTGGAACAGTTTCTCGGCCGGGCACGCTGGCAGCACATCGGAAGCCAAACGCCGGTCGAAGGCTTCCAGCGCGGCGAAGAAGCGCGCCGTGCCCTGATCCCAGGCGAGCGGCGGCGAATCGTGCCAGGCCTGCTTGCCTTCGGCCAGCGTCAGCGCCCAATCCAGCAAATCGCCGATGTGCGCCAGAATTTGCCCCGGCGTGCGCGGCGCCGCCCCCACGCGAAATTCGGCGAATTCGGCCGGTGCGCCGCGCAGCGCCTTTCCGCCGCGGTAGGCCAGCGTCGCCAGCGTGTGGCGCAACAGAGCGGTTTTCTCGTCCATTTAAGATACTCTACCGAAATCCAGAAAGCCGCGCTGCGGGTCGGTGCTCAAAAGCGTCACGCGCAGGCGGTCGCCCACGTCGAGCCCATGCTCGCCGCGCATCAGCCTGCCTTCCACCGGCGGATCGAAGATCCTCACGAAGACGCCCTTGGGCGTGTTGCCCGTTACCACCGCCTGAAAACTCTCGCCGATTCGATGCTGCATCGCCACCGCCGCCAGGCGCTTGTTCATGGCGCGCTCCACTTTGCGCGCGGCATCCTCTTTCAGCGTGCAGTTCTTCGCGATGCCATCCAGTTCGTCGTCCGCGTAACCCGTCTCCGTCCCGGCCGCGTGCGCCTTGATGAGGCGCTGCGTCACCATGTCGGCGAAGCGGCGGTTCGGCGCCGTCGAATGCGTGTAGTCGTGCGCGGCGAGACCGAAATGGCCCTGCGCCGGATCGCCCGGCCGCATCAGCACGTATTCGCCCGGCCCCATCAGCTTCAGCACGGAAAGCGAAACATCGGCATAGTGTACCGGGTCGGCCGCTTTGCGCCGCACCAGGAATGCATTGAGCGCCGCCGGATCGGGCGTGGCGGGCAGCGTGTCGCCGCATTGCTTCGCCAGCTCCACAATGCGCGGCCAGCGCTCCGGCGCTTTTACCACGCGGCGTATCGAAGAAACGCCGGCGTCGCGCAGCGTGAGCGCCATCACTTCGTTGGCCGCAATCATGAAATCTTCGATCAGGTGCGCTGCCCGGTTGGCGGCGCGGGCGGTAACGTCCTGCAGCTTGCCGTCGGCGAACACCGGCTGCACTTCCAGACGATCGAAAGTGAGCGCGCCCAGGCGGTGGCGCGCCTCGCGCAGGATTTCGGCGGCCTCATCCTGCAACTTGAGCTGCGCGGCGAGTTCCGCGGAAGCGGCGACCTTCGCCGGCGCCGGGCCGGTGCCGTCCAGCCACGCGCCTACGCCGTTGTAGGCGAGCTGCGCGCGGTTGCGCACACGGGCCCGGTAGATGCCGCTCTTCGCGACCGATCCATCGGCCGCCACCATCATTTCGATCACCACCGCGGCCCGCTCCTGGCCTTCGTTGAGCGAAGTAAGGTCCGTCGAAAGCCGCTCCGGCAGCATGGGAAACGTGTGGACCCCGGTATAGACGGTGGTGGTCTCCTGCGCTGCGTGCGCATCGATCGGCGTCCCCTTGCTCACCAGCGAATCCACGTCGGCGACGCCCACCAGCACGCGGATCCCTTCGCCAGTCCGCTCCGCCCATTCGATCTGGTCGAGGTCGCGCGAATCGTCGTTGTCGATGGAAGACCACAGCAGTCCCGTGAGATCGCGCAAGCTGGCGTCCGAGCCCGGCTGGATAGCCGCAAGCTGCCGCTCGGCCTCAGGTGAAAAGTCCGGCGCAAAGCCGTGATCGATCATTTCCTGGCGGGCCGCCGCCAGCAGGTTGAAATCGTCGTGGGGCATGAAACGATGAGGGTAGCAAAAGCCGAAGCACAAAACACGGCCGCGGCTAACGGTCAAACAGAAAGCCGATGCGGCGTTTTGTCACCGGCGGCCCCTGCTGCAATCTCAGCCCGCACCGGCACACCCTGTTTGACATCGCAATTTGCGATGTCAAAGAAATCGCTCCGCAGGAATTACCTTCGCAACCGCCACGCCAGCAACAGCCAGCCGGCAATAAACGCAATCCCGCCGACCGGCGTAATCGCGCCTAGCCAGCGGTTGCCGGTGATGGCCAGCAGATACAGGCTGCCCGAAAAAAACACGATTCCCGCCAACAGGACCGCGCAGACTGTGCCCGCGGCGTCCTCCCGCAGCGCGCCCGCCCGCGGCAGAATGGAGACGATCAGAATTCCCAGCGCATGCAGGAAGTGGTAAAGCGCGGCCTTCTCCCACACGCTCATCCGGTAGGCGTCCACGCGCTCTCTCAGCTCGTGCGCGCCGAACGCTCCCAGCGCCACGGCCAGGGCTAGCAGAATCGCTCCCGTCATGCTCCAGTTCATGTTTTCCCGCCTCTAAATGCGAAGGATACCAGGGAGTCCGGCCGCACCGGGTCCTGCTTGCGACGCCGCTTGTTATGATTGGTGGCGAAGCGATGAGTTTTCTGCGCTCCCTGCTGTTCTCGATCCCCCTGATCGCCCTCGCCACCATGGTCATGGGAACCCTCTCGCTTCTGGCGTCGCTCGTCGATCGCACTGGCCGCACCCAGCACCGGCTGGCGCGCGCTTGGGGCAGGATGCTGCTCGCGGCCAGCTTCATCCGGGTTCGCACCGAGGGTCTGGAGAAGCTCGACCGGAATGCCACTTATGTGTTCGTTGCCAATCACGCCAGCTACATGGATATCCCCGCGCTGCTGGCCTGTCTGCCATTTCAATTCCGCTTTTTCGCCAAGAAAGCGCTGTACAAGATTCCGTTCCTGGGGGGCCATCTGAACCGTGCCGGCCATATCCCGGTGGATCGTTCCAGCCCGCGGGCCTCGCTGAAGAGCATGAGCGAAGGCGCCCGCATCGTGGCCGAACGCCGCATCTCCGTGCTCTTGTTTCCGGAGGGCGGGCGCTGCCCGGAGGGGCTGCGCGAATTCAAGGAAGGCGCCGCTTACATCGCCATCAAAGCGGGTGTGCCCGTGGTACCGATGGCGCTCGTCGGCATGCGCCGCCTGTTGCCCATGGGTTCCATCCACCTGCGCAGCGGCGAGGCGGTCCTGCGCATTGGCGATCCCATTCCCACCGCCGGCATGGGGCTACGCGGCCGCACCGCGCTTAACCAACGTCTGTATCAAGAGGTCGCGCAGCTACTGGCGGACGGTACACCCAATCTGGCGAGGCGAGAACCCGCGGCCCTGAACAACGAATCAGAGCCTCAAACATAGGGGTCAAATTCCGCTGCTGTGGCGATTACCGGGCGGCCATCAGCGCACGCAGGCGGCGGGCCCGTTCCGGATCGCGCAACTGGCGCAGCGCTTTGGCTTCAATCTGACGCATCCGAGCACTCGTGAAGTCGAACTCCTGGCCGCAACCAGGACACACGAATCTCGGGTCGTCATCGAGCGCGCTCAGAGGCTGGACGATCTTCCGGCACCTCGGGCAGTAAATGTCGATGAAGCCAGCCATGCACCCAATGATATCAGACGAAGCAAAAGGGCCCTCGCCGGCGGCTTTCTTGCGGTGCGCAGCGTGATACCATGCCGGCTGAGTCGGCACAGGAGCAGTCGCATGCGGAAACCGTCCCGCCGTTCGTTTCTCGCCGGAGCCGTGCTGGGCACAGCCGGCTGCCGCCAGGATGCGGGTGCGCGGCTGGCGCTCACGGGCGGGGAGGCGCGGGCACTGGACGCGATCTGCGATCAGTTGATTCCCGCCGATCAGGACCCCGGCGCGGCGGCGACTGGCGCGGTAGTGTTCATCGACCGGCAACTGGCCGGCCCGTACGCCCGCTACCGGCGCGCCTATCGCGAAGGTCTGGCGCAAGCCGGTGCTCTCAGCCGCAAAATGTTCGGCAAACCGCTGGACCAATTGGCGGGCGATCAGCGGCTGGCGTTGGTGACTGCGCCTCGAAAAAGACGCGCGGCCGTTCTTCGAGATGGTGCTCGCCCACACCATGCAGGGTTTCTACGGCAGCCCGCGGCATGGCGGCAACCGCGATTATGCGAGTTGGCGAATGCTGCGCGTGCCGGCCTCGCCGGTGCGCGGGCGCATCCAGTACGATCTGCGCCAGGGGAAGGGGACATAAGCGCGTGGCCCTGGCTCCCGTAGATGCGGTGGTAATTGGCGCGGGCGCCGGCGGCGGCGTGATCGCCAAGGAGCTTGCCTGCGCCGGCCTGCGCGTGGTGCTGCTCGAGCGCGGACGCTGGGTGACGGCGTGGGACGACCGCAAGGACGACCTGCGGAACCAGCGCACCAGCGTGCTGGGAGCGCCATTCGGGCCGGATGACGAGCGCAATCCGCGCGTGGCCGTGGACCGCCGCGGCCGCGAACTGGTGGTGCTGCCGAGCGATGGCGCTTACTCGAACAACGCCGCCTGCGTGGGCAGCGGCACGGTGAGCTACGGCGCGATGGCCTGGCGGTATATGGCGCAGGACTTCCGCATGAAGTCCATTTACGGATGCCCGCCGGGAAGCACGCTGGACGATTGGCCGATCGCCTACGACGACCTGGAGCCGTTCTACGAAAAAGCCGAGTGGGAGATGGGCGTCTCCGGCGACGTGGCGCCCGATCCGTTCCACGCGCCGCGCCGCCGCGGCCTGCCGATGCCGCCGCTCCCGCCCAATCGCGAATACGAAATTCTGAAACCGGCCGCGCTGCGCAAGGGCTGGCATCCTTTCGACATTCCGATGCTGCGCAACAGCGTGCCGTACAACGGCCGCGGGCCGTGCATGCGGTGCCGCTGGTGCGTGGGGTTCGCCTGCGAAGTCAACGCCAAGAACGGCACGCAGAACACCGTGATTCCCACCGCTCTGGCGACCGGCCTGTGCGAGCTGCGCACCGATGCGATGGCGCGGGAGATTGTGCTGGATGCGCGCGGGCACGCCACCGCCGTAACCTACTTCGACGCCGGCAACCGCCTGCAAACGCAGCCGGCGCGCCTGGTGGTGGTGAGCGCGGGCGCCATCGAAACCGCGCGCCTGCTGCTGAATTCCAAGAGCCGGCTGCATCCCAACGGCCTGGGGAACCGCTACGACTGGGTGGGCCGCAACCTGCAAGGGCACGCTTACCCGCGCGCCGTGGGCCTGTTCGATCTCGACACCTACGACGATGTCGGCCCCGGCGCCAGCATCGCCATCTGCGATTTCAATCACGGCAATCCGGGCTTGCGCGGCGGCGCCATGCTGGCCAACGAGTTCATCCGCCTGCCGATCCAGTTCACCGGAATGACGCCGCCGGATACGCCGCGGTGGGGCCGCGCGAACAAGGATTACATGCGGCAGTTCTACCGCCGCTCGATTGCGGTGATGGGCCCGGTGCAGGAAATGCCGGTGTTCGAGGCGCGCGCGGAATTGGATCCGCGAGTGAAGGATTTCTGGGGCATTCCGGTGGCGCGGCTTTCCGGCGGACGCCATCCGCATAGCGTGGAAGTGGCGCGCGCCGTGGTCGAGAAGGCGGTCGAGTGGCTCGAAGAGGCCGGCGCCATACGCACCTGGACCAACGTTCCCGGCCTGGACCTGAGCGGCGGCCAGCACCAGGCGGGAACCTGCCGCATGGGCAACGATCCGCGGTCGAGCGTGGTGGACCGCAACTGCCGCATCCACGAAGCCGACAACATCTATCTGGCCGATGCCAGCGTGCACGTCACCAACGGCGGGTTCAATCCGGCGCTGACCATTCTGGCCAATGCCTACCGCGTGGCGGCGGCCATCGTCAAGGAGCGGCGCGCATGAAGTTCTGGCTGGCCGCGCTGGCGGTGATCGCGATTGCGGTGGCGATCGTTTATCCGCATCTGCGTCCCAAGCCGCAGAGCGTGGGATATTGCGGAGACTGCCACGAAATGGGCGATTCGAGCGCGGCGTGGCTGGGTTCGGCGCATCGCGACGTGGCGTGCTCGGACTGCCATGGCGGGATGTTGCAGCCGGGCAACGCGCGGCGCCTGGACCAGCACGCGCGCGGCGCGGTTTCCGAGCAAATCCGCTTCCACCAATGGTCGGACGTGGAGGCCGTGGTGGAGCGGTGCGGCAACTGCCACCAGGAGGAATTCGCCACCTGGCGCGCCGGCCCGCACGCCATGACCTACGCCCAGGCGTTCACCGACAAGGAGCACAACCGCAAGCGCATCCTGATGGAGGACTGCTTCCGCTGCCACGGGATGCACTTTCAGGGAGGGCTCGCGCGACATGGTGACGCCCGTCGATACGAAAGGGCCGTGGCGGCTGGTGGATGCGGGGTGGGCGGACCGCGCGGCGATTCCGTGCCTGACCTGCCACCAGATGCACCGGCCGGGGCAGCCGGAAGGGCCGCGCGTGCGGCGGCCGGATACGGCCGGCAGCCTGCAGCCTACGGCGTCGCCATCGCTGGCGCTGTTCGACCGCCGCGCGCAGGGCCACATTGCGCTGGCATCGCTGCCGCTGCCGGAGATGCTCGAGGGCACGCGGCGGGTGAAGATGAGTCCCGATCCGCGCCAGGCGCTCTGCTATCAATGCCACGCCGCCAGCGCCCCCATGCAAGCGGGCGACGGCGACGACCGAACGCCCGTCGGCATCCACGAAGGCATCAGTTGCCTGGCCTGCCATCAGGGACACGGCGAGCTGACGCGCGCTTCCTGCGCCAACTGCCATCCCAAAATGTCCAACTGCGGATTGGACGTGGAGAAGATGGATACCACCTTCCGCTCGCGCTCCAGCCGCCACAACATCCACTTCTTCCAGTGCGTCGATTGCCACACGCACGGGATACCGAAGAAACGCAACCCGGCGGCTGCGCGATAGCGTGTGGTGCACCCGAAATCCTGGCGGCGGGCTAGTTAGCGATTCGGCGACAAACCGTCAGCATGGATCTGTCGTGTGCTCCAGCTGACGTGAGCGCCGTTTCCCAGGAGGACCCCTCAGCTTCCCAGGTGCGACTTCGCACTCCCTGTGTTCCACTTCCGCGCAAGGAGTCATGCCCACCCCGCCACCCGATTCGTCAGCGCCTGCGTGCGGGCAGCACGAGATTTCGCCGTTTAGCAGGTATTCGGACTTGAAACCGCGGCCGGGTCAAAAGGTGGTTGACATGCCGGACAAAGACAACAATCTGCGAACGGGTACCACCCAGTTTTTATGGGAAGGAGCCGCCGAAGTGGATTTGAACGGCTTGGTCGTATGCGTTCGACCGGAATGTGTGCTTGCTCGCATTCCAGTCATGATCCCAATTCATACCGCTATTGGCTTGCTTCACCGCCTGTTGGTGGATCTTATTGAGCAAGATCGCATCCCGCGCTATCTCCGCCTGCACCTCGAAAAACGAAGCCTCCCGAGTCGAAAAGACACCCAATTTCTTGACGTCAGCGTTTATCTTCAATTGTGCAAAGGCGATGGCTTTTTTTTCCAAATCAAGGAGCAATTTGATTTGCTCGGCTCTGTCGAGCACCGATGGAAAGTGCACCGTCAACAGCTCCTTCGAAGCGGCTCCGACCGCTTCTTCTGCCATTGCGGTCGTGAGCGCATCGGTCGCCGTATAAAAGTTACGGGAACACTCCTCTGAAGGATCGCCCGATTTATAACATGCGACGAAAATGTAAGTGCCGACCAACTTCTCTGTAGATGGTAGAACCTTGGGATCGCTAGAATCCGGCGTCCATGCACCCTCGGCCTCCGCCGTTACAAGATTAGGATGAAGTCTAGAGCGCTGGTTCGGGACCCACTTCACGCGAAGGTCTCCGGGGACCGGAGGATCGATTACCCAGCTATAGCCGTCCTCCGGCCGCCATGAACCTTCGGTCTCCGTCGTTACAACATTACCAGAGCGCTGGTTCGGGACCCACTCCACTCGGAAGTCTCCGGGGACTGAAGGATCAACCCATTTGTAGCCGCGGTTGGGCTGCCAGACTTTATCCTCCTCATTCCATCTAACATGTGGCGGAATCTCCATCACCCGGAAATCGTGGTTGTCTGAACGATCCACCCAGTCGTAGCCGGATTCCGGTTGCCACTTTTTGTCCTCTTCATTCCAAACAAGGTGCGGACCAGGCGGCTTCCGTTCGGACGGCTCGGGCGGGGCGATCTGTTGGCGCGGTATGCAGCGCGGCGGATTAGGTAGCGGATTTCCTCCAGTAGAAAGGCACCAATTAGCGAATTCCCTCCAGTTACTGAAGCCACTCTGTGCCTCCGCACCCGAACAAAGAACACCGAGACCGACGCAGAGTCCCACGACAAAAGTCCGGCTAACGATGAAAGGCGCGAGGAAGGTTTGCATGGCGGACCTTTCTTCACGGCATTGGTCAGACGGGGAACGCGCCGTATTGTGATCGTTCACTTTATTACACCGGCAAGGAGCTGATGGACGAATCTACAATCGCCTGCGAAATTACCCGCGTTGCCCCGTAAAACACAATTGCCAGGACCACGAATAATGTAGCTTTGATCCAGAAGTTCGCTGGCTCAAGGGATTTATGAAGCACCGTTCCTGTCCGGCTAAACCCCATGGAGTGCATTAGCATGACGCCGATCGCAGCGAACACCGCGCCTGTCAACAGCAATGGGAACGACTCGTAGGGTGTTGTCACAAAGGAAGACGCCAAGAAGACCCCGATAATGACCCATAGCACACCGCTACCGATGAACTTCCCGTTGGCATTCTTTGGTGATCTGAGCGCTCCTAACACCAACAGCGATACGGCGACGGACGCGCTAATACCAGTGAAAGCCAATGCTACCGAACCGTAGATGAAAGAAGACGGCATATTCATCGCGATCAATCCAAACGCGATCGCGACGACAGCTCCGGCCACAGATGCCGACAGTCGCCTTGGCCATTTTTTCGCCGTGTTCCACAACGCTGCCAGCGCAGATGCATAAATTCCCAAAAAGATAGCACCCCCCCACCATTCGGTCCGAGTGACGAAATCGGTAAGCGCTGCACAAGGGAACGAGAGAAGCACCGAGAAGACGATGCGCAAAATGAGTTTCAGCGGCCATAACTTCCTACCGGCCCCTTCAGGGCTGGCGAGGGCTTTGTCGGCGCCGGCTTGGAACGAAAGAACGCGGGACAGCTTTTCGACATTGGCGGCGCGGGGGCCTTTGTCGGACTGCCGCTCGTCGTACGCTACAGCCTCACCCTCCGCTATGATCATGTATCCACCCATGATCGACGAGGAATGGAAGAACACCTCCTCGGACCCATCATCCGGCGTGATGAACCCGAACCCCTTCTGGTCATTGAACCACTTCACTTTACCTGTAGGCATTTTTCTTGACGCGTCACCGGCTCTGCGCCTTAACCTTATACGAGCCATAGAGGACTATATTGCAGCATATTCAGTCCCCGCTTTTCCGAGTTCTGTGAGCGTAGAGGAGCCCTGTTTGTCCACCACCAGTTTGCCGCTTTGCCGAATCCCGCACCAACTCGCAATCCGCCCGACCCCAAGCTTATATCATCTGTTGCGCTGGTTGCAAAGCCCGTTGTTTTAGTCCGTTGTTTTCGGGCTCAAGTGTCCCGCCATGCGCTGCGCGATGGCCGAGGCTGACCGGCCCGGCACTCGTTGGTCGGTCGCCGATCCGGGAACCATCAGTCTCAATGCCGAGGCGCCGCCGCATACCTCCATAGTCGGCGTGTCGGACCTCTGGCATTGGCCCGAAACGCCGTTCTGGGAGATCGGTCCCGTGATGTCCCGCCCACGTCAACTGGCCGTCTAACGCCCGTCCCGGTACTGGCCCACTACCCAGAAATGCATCACGCCCCGCGCCGTCCCGTCCCCGGCTTACTCCACGGCCAGCTTGATCGACGGGATGCTGATCTGGGCTCCGATTTGGACGCGGATTTCCGGGTTGGTGCCGGCGTTGGCGGGGATGGTGAAGTTGATCTGATACAAGCCGCAATATCCCGGGGTAACGCCGGCGTAAAACACCAGGCTGGGATCGATGGCGGCGCCGTTCAGCAGCAATTGCAAGCTGGCCCGCGACGTGATGTAGGCGGCGGATTGCGCCACCTCGCCGGACGGCCACGGCGGGCTCGTGTGGCCCAGACCGGTGGCATACAGCACGGCGATGTCGCCCGCATGCGCCGGAGCGTCGGACGTCATCAGCGTGTAGCCGGTATTCCAGTCCTGCGCGATGGCGAAGCCGCCATCCATCACGAACAGGGCCGGTGCGGCGTCCACCAGGGTGATGGTCACCGCCGGGCCGTTCACGCCCTGGCGCACCACGGTCACCGTGACATCGCCGGGGATTTGCTCGGAGGGCAACAGTAAATTGATCTGCGTGGGAGAGGCGTAGAGCAGCGGCACCGGCACGTTGTCCACATAAACGCTGATCGCCGCCAATTGAGTGGGCAGGTTGCCGCCGACAAGAGTCTCAGGGGTCACTGCCTCGGTGGTCCAGGCCAGGTTGGTGCCGAACACCGAGAGCACGGAGCTCGGGGCGAATGGCCCAGGTGAATAGTCGGAGGCGTTAACGATGCTGGCGGTGGTGTAGTATGGCGCTTGCCCCCACAGATTGCCGCAAAGCGCCACACACGCCAACACACCGGCGCGCAGCCACGGAAACGGGTGGACTCGTGACCCCAACATGCTCGGTTGCCGATCTTGTTAGTGCCTTACGGCGCACGAGCTTCTCACGGTCGGGAACTGTTCGCCGGGTACTGCCTCGTCTAATCAGGTACGGGATAGTTGGCATTACCCCCGGTACCCCAACTAGACCATCGTGCCTTTTAGAGATATGACGGTCGAAAATATTCTTGGCGGACGTGACGCAGTGGTGACGGTGAGGACGAACGGACCTTGGCAGTGAAAGGTGGGGCAGGCCAACGGCTTTTGTGGCGAGCGGAAGACAGGCGACCAGTGCCGATCGCCTGTCTCACACCGCAAACGGATAATTCAGCGCTTACACTGCCACGGGTTGCGCGGCGTAGGTGTGCGCCATGGTTGCCAGGCTGATCGGCTGGTAGTCGCCGGCATGGCCGGCCTGGCCAAATTGGGTCATGCGCAGCGCCACCACTTTCTTCATGGCCTCGCGCGCCGGCTTCAGGTAGCTGCGTGGGTCGAATTCCTCGGGCTTCTCGAAGAACACCTTGCGGATCGCGCCGGTGATGGCCAGCCGGCTGTCGGTGTCCACGTTGATCTTGCGCACGCCGTTCTTGATGCCGAGCTGGATCTCTTCCACCGGCACGCCCCAGGTCGGCTTCAGCTTGCCGCCGTACTTATTGATAATGTCCTGCAGATCCTGCGGCACGCTGGAAGAGCCGTGCATCACCAGGTGGACGCCAGGCAACCGCCGGTGAATTTCGATCAGCCGCTCCATTTTGAGCGTTTCGCCGGTCGGCTTGCTGCTGAACTTGTAGGCGCCATGGCTGGTGCCGATGGCGATAGCCAGCGCGTCCAAGCCGGTGGCCTTGACGAATTCCACCGCCTGATCCGGATCGGTTAAGTGCTCCAGACCGCTTCCGCCCGAGCCGTGCCCGTCTTCAATGCCGCCCAGGCAGCCGATTTCGCCTTCCACCGTCACGCCCTTGGCATGCGCCGCTTCCACTACCTTGCGCGTGGCTTCCACGTTGTACTCGAAACTCGAGGGCGTCTTGCCGTCCGGCATCAGCGAGCCATCCATCATGACGCTGGTGAAACCCATATCGATGGCGCTCTGGCAGGTTTCCGGGCTGTTGCCGTGGTCCAGATGCAGTACCGTCGGAATCTCCGGATATAGCTCGGTGGCTGCCAGCATCAGGTGGTACAGAAACCGGTCCTGCGAATAGGCTCGGGCGCCCCGGCTGGCCTGAATGATGACTGGCGACTTGGTCTCGCGGGCCGCCTCCATGATTGCCTGAATCTGCTCCATGTTGTTGACGTTGAACGCGCCAACTCCGTACCCACCTTTGGCGGCCTCATCGAGGACCTGCCGCAACGACACTAATGGCATATCGGTTCTCCTCAGTTAGGAAGTGATGCTACCCGGGAATGCTTCCAGGATTCTTACACCTCACCCTAACATGATTGTGCAAAACGAGGCAACGCACTCTCAGGGAACTGTTGTGAGAGGACGGGTTAACATAGCGGCGCGACCGCTCCCTGACGGTCGCGGCTCTGAAAGATCGTGCAAAACGAGGCCACGGAACTTTAGGGGACTTGGCATGCGGTCGCGGCTCTGAAAGCAAACGGAGCCGCGACCGTCAGGGAGCGGTTGGGTCGGTTGTTACCGAGCGCTCACTGTTTCTTCTGATAGTTCGGATACGGCGGCCGCTTGAACTGCGGCGGCGCAGTGGTGGCCAGCTCCTGCATCACCACTTCAATGGCTTTGTCGAGCTGCGGATCGTGACCCTGCCTCACCGCCGCCGGATCGAGCTGCACCTCGATGTCCGGCGTTACGCCGCGGTTCTCCACATCAAAAGTCCCATTCGGATTCCAGACCGCAAAGTTCGGGGCGAACACCACCCCGCCATCCATCAACTGTGGGAAGCCGTTCAGCCCAACCAGGCCGCCCCAGGTGCGCTCGCCGATCAGCTTGCCCACGCCCGCGCGATGGAAGTACCACGGCATGGCATCCCCGCCGGAGCCCGCGAATTCGTTGATGATCATCACCTTCGGCCCGAAAATGGCGCCTTGCGGCTGCACCATATCCGCGCCGTCGCGGGTGGTTACCAGGCTCATCGGCTTCCGCTCGAGATACTCGATAATGTCGGTCGCCAACTGCCCGCCGTGATTGAAACGCTCGTCGATGATCACCGCCTCCTTGTCCACCTGCGCGAAGAAGTAGCGCATAAAGTTGGTGTAACCGCCAGGGCCGGTGTCGGGCATGTAAACGTAAGCCACGCGGTGATTGGTGGCCTGGTCCACTTTGCGCCGGTTCTCTTCCATCCACTCGATGTGCCGCAGCGGCCAATTCGTTGTCCACCGGCACGACTTTCACCTCACGCGCGTTGGCGCCCGTCGGGTCGGCGCCCACCTTCAGCACCACTGTCTTGCCCGCCGTCGCTTCGAAGAAGCTGTAGATGTTGTCTGTGCCGCGCAGTTCCCGCCCGTCCACCGCCAGCAGGTAATCCCCAGCGGTCACGTTGACGCCCGGCTGCGTCAGCGGCGCCTTGGTATCGGGATTCCAGTTTTCGCCGTTGAACACATGGGCGAACCGGTATCGCCCGCTTTCGATTTTGTAGTCGGCGCCCAGCAGGCCGGTGGAAACGTGCTTCACCTCCGGCCGGTCGCCGCCGCCCAGGAACATGTGGCCCACCGTGATGTTGCCGAGCATCTCGGTGAACAGGTAGTTCAAATCGTCGCGCGATGCCAGGCCGCTCAGGTAGGTGGCGTAGCGCTCTTCGGCAGCCCCGAGGTCCAGGCCGTGGTAATGCGGATCGTAAAAGAAATCGCGTTCGATCCGCCACGCCTCGTGGAACATCTGTTTCCATTCCGCGGCCGGGTCCACCTTCACTTCCAGGTCCGCGGTTTTCAGCGCCTTCTCGTTCCCCGGTTTGGCCGGCGGAGCATCGGGAGCGTCGGCGGGCGGCGCCGGCGCATCGGCAATGGTCCATTTGTCGCCCTGCTGGTAGAGCATCTTTTCACCGGTGAACGATACCTGCACGTTCCTCACGCCGCTCAGTACGGTGTCCGTCTTGCGCTTGTTCAGATCGAAACGATGGATGGTCATGGCCCACGGCCCCGGCGTTCCCGGCGCGGGTCCTTCGGCCGCATAGACCACGCCATCCTTGCCGGTGGCGAGCCCGACGTAGCGCCGCGCCGGCATCGGCAGCGGCAGAATGCGCTGGCCGATGCTTTCGCCAGATCCACCTTCACCTCCACCTTTTTCCGCGCTCTTGTCTTTATCCTTGTCCTTATCCTTGTCGTTGTCATCCTTCTTGGCCTCGTCTTTTTTCGCGTCGTCTTTCTTGGCGTCCTTGGCGTCGTCCTTTTTCGATTCGTCTTTCTTGGCGTCCGGCTTCTTTTCCTCGTCGCTCTCCGGCGCCAGCGGCGAGGCTTCGGCCTTGGACAGCACCACCACGTAGACGCTGGCCGTCACCGGCCGATAAGAGCTCTCGATATCCGGCTGCATGGCCGCGCCCGAGTTGGTGCTGGCGGTGAAATAGAGATACTTGCCGTTCTTGTCGAAGACCGGACTTTCCGCGTCGCTCAATCCGTCGGTCACTTGCGTAGTCTTGCCGTCCGCCAGCGAGTACAGGTAGATCGCCTGCATGTGGCTCTTCAGAGTTTTCGAGTACGTCAGCCACTGGCTGTCCGGCGACCACGCGGGAGCAAGGCCGTTGCCGTTGGCGTAGTAGTCGGTCTCCACCAGCACCGGTTTCTTCTGTTCCAGGTCGATATAGAAGAGATGGCTGTGGTTATCCAGGTAAGCGATCTTCTTGCTGTCCGGTGACCAGTTCGGAGAAGAGTAAAACGCCTTGTCGCCCAGTGGGATCTTCTTCACTTCGCCAGTGCCGTCCTGGTTGCGGACGTGAAGCGCGTAATCGCCAGATTCGTCCGACAGGTACGCGACGCTCTGGCCATCGGGCGACCATTTCGGCTCCCGCTCCATCACCGCCGGGCTCTGCGTCAGGTTGCGCGGATCGCCTTTTTCGGCCGGAACGGTGATGATCTCGCCCCGCGCTTCGAACACTGCCCGCGCCCCGTTGGGCGATATGTCGGGATTGGTGAGCCGCTTGGCCACGTTGACGTAGTGCGGCCGCACCTCCGGCAGATCGCCGGCCAGGGTGACCGCAACCTCCTTGGTCTGCCCGCTCTTCAAGTCATATAAATGCAGCGAGCCGAACTGTTCGTACACGATGGCGCCCGGTCCCGCCGAAGCTGATTTGAAATCGAGGCCATGGTTCTCGATGGCGCGGGTGACCTTCTTCGACTTGGTGTCGTAGAAGAACAACGTCACTGGCCCTTCGCGGTCGGAGAGGAAATAGATGCGGTCGCCCACCCACATTGGGTTGAAGTCGTTCGAGTTGTCACGCGGAATCGGGACCACGCTCGAATCCGCCAGGTTGGCGATCCAGATTTTACGCGTCTGCCCGCCGCGGTATCGCTTCCACGCATCCTGCCACTGGAACAGCGGCACGTACGCCAGGTGCGAGCCGTCGGGCGAGTAGGAGCCCTCTTCGGCGATCGGCAGCGGCAACTCCTCCGGCAGCCCGCCGCCTTCCACTGGCATCGTGTAGAGCCGGTCGCCGTCGTTGGGTACCGCGCGGTGCGAGCTGAACAGCACGCGCTTGCCGTCCGGCGTCCAACCCACGCTTACGTCCCGGCCCGGATGGAACGTCAGCCGCCGCGGCACGCCACCCGCCGCCGGAATGACGAAGACATCCACATTGCCGTCATACTCGCCGGTGAACGCGATCGTCGACCCGTCCGGCGAGAACACCGCCGACGTCTCCACGCCAGGGGCTGCGGTGAGCCGCCTCGCCTCGCCGCCCTCGCGCGGCACGCTCCACAAGTCTCCCGCGTAAGTAAACACGATCTGGGTCCTGCTCAACGCCGGTTTGCGCAACAGCAGAGGTCCCGTCTGGGCAGCGGCGATCGAGGCCGCAAGCAGAAACACGCTAAGGAATGGACGCATACGTTCCAGTATCCTCCGAAAAACGCCGTCAGTGGTGCAAGGGGGCATTTGCGCATTTGCGCTGGCTTCGGCAAAACGGTTAAGTTATGGTCCATGGCCATTCATCCGCATGCTGGTCAACCTCCCCGCGAGGACGAGCTCGAAAACCTGCCGCGCCTCGTGACGGCCTACTACACGGCCAAGCCCGATCTTTCCGTGGCTGCGCAGAAAGTCAGCTTCGGCACATCGGGACATCGCGGGTCGTCCCTCAAGTGTTCCTTCAACGAGGACCACATCCTGGCGATCACCCAGGCGATCTGCGACCTGCGCCACGAATTCGGCGCAGATGGGCCGCTCTACCTGGCCAAGGACACGCACGCGCTCTCCGAGCCGGCATCGGCCACCGCGTTGGAGGTGCTCGCCGCCAACGGCGTGGCGACCATGATCGATTCCGATCTTGGCTACACGCCCACGCCCGCGCTCTCCCACGCCATCCTGGTTTACAATGCCGGCCGCACGTCCGCATTCGCCGACGGCATCGTCATCACGCCCTCGCACAATCCGCCCGCCGACGGCGGTTTCAAATACAATCCGCCCAACGGCGGGCCCGCCGATACCGCGGTCACCGGCAAGATTCAGGACCGCGCCAACGCCCTCCTGGCCGATGGTTTGCGCCCGGTGCGGCGTATCCCGTACGCCCGCGCCATCGCCGCCGCCACAACGCACCGCTTCGATTTTATTTCGAGCTACGTCAACGACCTGGGCGCGGTGCTCGATCTCGACGCCGTCCGCTCCGCGGGCCTTTCATTGTGCGCCGACCCGCTCGGTGGCGCGGGCATCGCCTACTGGGCCCGCATTGCCGAGCGCTACGGCCTGCACATGACCATCCGGCACGACTGGGCGGACGCGACCTTCCGCTTCATGACGCTCGATTGGGATGGCGCCATCCGTATGGATTGTTCATCGCCTTATGCCATGGCCGGCCTGATCGCCCTCAAGGACAAGTTCGACGTGGCGTGGGCCTGCGACACCGATCACGACCGCCATGGCATTGTGACGCGCAGCGCAGGTCTGCTGAATCCGAATCATTACCTGGCGGCGGCGATCTCCTACCTGTTCCTCAACCGGCCGGGCTGGAAGGAGAGTGCGGGTGTGGGTAAAACGATGGTTTCCTCCAGCATGATCGACCGCGTGGCGAATCACCTGAGCCATCCGCTGTTCGAAGTGCCGGTCGGCTTCAAGTGGTTCGTGGACGGATTGCTCGATGGGTCGCTCGGTTTTGGCGGTGAAGAGAGCGCCGGCGCTTCCTTTTTGCGCCGCGACGGCAAGCCGTGGAGCACCGATAAGGACGGCCTCATCCTCGGCTTGCTGGCGGCGGAAATGCTGGCGCGGACCGGCCGCGACCCCGGCGAGATCTACCGCACTCTCACCCAACAATTCGGCGCGCCGGTTTACGAACGGATCGACGCTCCCGCCACGCCGGAGCAAAAGGCGCGGCTGGCCGCGCTCACGCCGGAGGATGTGAAGGCCACCGAGTTCGCCGGAGACCCCATCGACGCCAAACTCAACCGTGCGCCCAATGGTGCGCCGCTCGGCGGCCTCAAGGTGGTGACCCGCCGCGGATGGTTTGCCGCGCGTCCTTCCGGCACCGAAAACGTCTACAAAATCTACGCCGAAAGCTTCGCAGGCGAGTCCCACCTCCGGCAGATTCAAACCGCCGCGCAGGAACTGGTCGAGAAAACCGTGGGCAAGTAGGGACGAAGAAACTGGTTGGCAGGCGGAAGCGCATGCCCCACGCATGTGCAAGGTTTCCGATAGCAAAGTGGGGCAGGCGCTTTTGCCTGCCAACCTGCCGGCAACAGAGATCCCGGCGCGATCGCGCCTACAATGTTCTTTTACGGATATGTGCCCGAATCAAATAGTGCCGGATTGGACCGCATGAAATGACAGTCCTCCTGGGCACGCTCGTGGCCGATTTCATCCGGTACTTTCTGTACATCGTCGAAGCGCTGGCGGTCGTCTTCCTGCTGCGGAGCGCGCTGCGGAGTCCGCATCCGCGCCAGAAATGGTCTCGTAGTTTCGGTTGGTTTCACTGGCTTGCCAGGCGGCGCAAACTAGCCATCGTCACCGTGGGAATTCTGCCGCTGGCGATCCGCACCGCGCTGCTGCCCATTCTGCCTCCCCGGCTGCCCTGGATCGCCGACGATTTCGGCTACATCCTGGCGGGCGATACGTTCGCTCTCGGCCGTCTTACCAACCCCGCGCATCCGTTGTGGACTCATTTCGAGAGTCCCCACATTCTCCAGCAGCCGACCTACATGTCGATGTACTTTCCCGCGCAGGGGCTGTTTCTTGCGGCCGGGAAAGTCGTCACCGGACATCCATGGGCCGGAGTCTGGCTCAGCGTCGGTTTGATGTGCGCGGCCCTCTGTTGGATGCTGCAAGCGTGGCTTCCGCCAGCGTGGGCACTGCTGGGCGGCTTGCTGGCAGTCGCGCGCCTCGGGATTTTCGGGTATTGGATGAACACCTATTATGGCGGTGCGGTGCCGGCGCTCGGAGGCGCGCTGGTGCTGGGCGCGCTGCCACGGCTCATCCGCAAACACCGCATCGGGGATGCCTTGCTGATGGCGCTGGGACTCATCGTTCTGGCGAACTCCCGCCCCTACGAAGGTTTCGTGCTCGCTTTGCCCGTCGCCGTTGCTTTGGCGGTTTGGGCGTTCAGCGGGAAGCACCCTCCCTGGCGAGTGTCCATTTTTCGCGTCGCGGCGCCGATGTTGATAGCGCTTTCGATCGGTGGCGCGGCCACTCTGTATTATTGGTCGCGAGTCACCGGCAACTCATTGCAATCGCCGCAGCAACTACAGCGAAAGACTTATTCGATTGCGCCGTATTTCATTTGGCAATCGCCCGCCAAAACGGAGCCAGTCTACCGCAACGCAGCCTTGCGGGCTTTCTATACGGGTGCGGAGATGGATTACTATCGCAGCACCCGATCCATCCCAGGCTGGTTATCGACGTCTGCAATCAAGATCCGGGATTTTTGGTTGTTCTACCTGGGCCCGGTTCTGACACTGCCCCTCTTCGCACTGCCTTGGGTGTTGAGGGATCGGAGAATCCGCTTTCTGCTGGTTATGGGCCTGGTGTTCCTGGCGGGGCTGGGACTCAGCATCTGGTTCTACCCGCATTACGCGGCTCCGGCGACCGCGCTGCTGTACGCGATCTTGCTCCAGTCCATGCGCCACCTCCGTCTGTGGAGGCGCCGCATTCAATCGCCGGGGAGGGCAATCGTGCGAGGGATACCGGTCATCTGTGCCGCGATGGTGGCCGCTCGCGTGGTGGCCCAACCGGTGCCGTACCGCCCGCCCGATTTTCCCATGACATGGTGCTACACCTTGCCCGGCGGCACCTATCGAGCCGATGTTCTGGCCAAGCTGCGACGGCTGGGCGGGCAGCATCTGATCCTGGTCCGATGGTACAAAGGCGACAACGTCTTCGATCAGTGGGTCTACAACGAGCCCAACATAGACAAGGCGGACGTGGTGTGGGCGTGGGAAGCGGACCATCCCGAAGAACTATTGCGGTACTACGCCGGCCGGCGGGTGTGGGTGCTCCACGCTCCCTGGCAAGGACCGCCGGAGCTGGCGCCGTATGGGAAGTGAGAAGAGACGGCGGCTCAGGGGCGGAAAATGCGTCTGTCCCGTTTTCCTCAGTTTCAGCCCTACAACACCGGGCCAGAGTAGCACTGTGTATCTCTCTCCGGCCGACCTCGGGGCAATGATCATCCTTCACGAACTTGGCCACGAAACGGGAGTCTTTGGCGAGGACGAAAATAGCCAGGTTAATGGCCAGCACACCTGGGAAGTGCTTCAAAACTGTTTTGGAATGCAGCCCCCCACAATGATACGCACAGTAGTTGTCGCCATCATTGCACTGACGAGCCTCCGCGCCCAGGCTGCGGATGCCGTGCAAGCCGGGCTTCACGCTTCGGTCAGGAACCTGAAGGTAAGCCATATCACCTATCCGGTCGGTCGGGACCGGGTGCTGGTTGCCGTCACCTTCGAGGCTACCGTTAAGAATGACCGCGACAGGGATGCGCGTCTCAGCTCCGAGCGGCCCTCCTTCACCGGCGCCGACCTCCGTCTCGAAACGGGTGAGTGGAAGAGCGTCATGAATTCGCTCCTGCTATTCCCCGCAGTGGCCGAGCACGAATGCTCCCACGTCCATCCGGGAGGGGCATATACGTTACCGGATGTTGGGGCGAGTTTCGCTGTCGATAAGATCGCTGGACGCCTTCCCTCCAGCGTGGTGACTGTCCGCTTTCACGTGGTGTCAACATGCCAGGAGGGACCTCTCGAGCTCCACGAGGACATCGTAACCGATCCGGTTAAGATTGACCTTGCCGCGATTGGAGAGAAGTAGGGGGGTAACCGGGGACATTGTGATCTGGACCCCTTTTCTGAGACGAAGAAATTAGGGACACTTTTCATCGAATGGGAGGAGTGTTCCGATGGGTCAAGAGAAACCGCGGCAGCACAGCCACGAGTTCCGGGTAGAGATTGCACAGCGAATGCTGAACGGCGGGTGCGTGAAGGCGCTGAGCGAGCAGTACCACCTACCGCGCAGCATGATGTACCGGTGGCGCGACGCCTATCGCAAGGACGGTCCGGAGGGGCTCCGACGCCCTATTGGCCGGCCTCCGGGCAGCGCGTCCAGACTGACCACGGTCACCAAGAGCAGCGCCGAAGAGAAGTTACGCCAGCGCATCGGCGAACTGGAACGGACAATCGGCCGGCAGAGCGTGGAAATCGATTTTTTCAAAGGAGTCTTCAAGCGACTCGAAGCGCAGCCGAAAGCCCTGCGGCGTGGCGGCGCAGCGTCTACTCGGAGGTCCGACGAGTAGGCGCGCTTGAAGACGTCTCGCTTACGGTGGACCGCGCCTGTCAACTTGGCGCCGTTTCCCGCGCCGGCTATTACCGCGTCTGGCAGGAACATGAGCCACTGCAGGCCGAAGTCGAGCTGCGCAGCCGGATCCAGCAGATCTGCCTGGCACACCGGCTCTACGGCACCAGGCGCGTAACCGAACTGCTGCGGCAACAGGGATTGCCGGTGTGCCGCAAGCGCATCCAACGGCTGATGCGGCTGGACAACCTGCTGGCGCTGCGGAAACGCAGGTGGGTGCTGACGACCGATTCGCGACACACCTATGCCGTCTATCGCAATCTGGCGGCGGGCTTCGAACCGTGCGCAGTGAACCAACTCTGGGTGGCCGATATTACCTACATCCGGCTACGCGAAAGTTTCCTCTACCTGGCCGTGATACTCGACGCCTGGTCGCGGCGCGTGGTGGGATGGGCGCTGAGCGAAAGTCTGGCGGCGGAACTGGCTCTGGATGCGCTGGGCCGGGCGCTCCAGGGCCGCAGCGTGCCGGCGGGCGCGATTCACCATTCCGACCGCGGTGTGCAATACTGTTCCGACGCCTATGTGGGTAAGTTGCAGGAGGCGGGTTTTCAGATCAGCATGAGCCGCGCCGGCAACCCTTACGACAACGCGATGGCGGAAAGCTTCATGCGGACGTTGAAATGCGAGGAAGTCTATCTGAGCCACTACCAGGATCTGGACGACGTTCGAGAGCGGATGGGCGAGTTTCTGGAAGACTATTACAACCGGCGGCTGCACTCGTCATTGGGCTATCAAACGCCGGCCGCGTTCGAGGAGGCTCGGGGATGAGTTTTCCGAGGCATGGGGAAATCTATCGCTCCGATGGAAACGGGCGCGACAGCTACGCCGCGCCCGGCCATCGTTGCGATGGGTTTCCGGCCGGCTATTCCTTGGCGGGTTGCTCTCCAGCAGAGCCCGCCTCCGCTTCACCGGCCGATTACAGTCTAAGTGGACCCATTCGGCGAGACAAACGATCTGCACCGAATGGCAACCCGTCCCTAATTTCCGCGTCTCAACCATGGGGTCCA
>CAWJLI010000218.1:0-69814 GCA_963843095.1 Bryobacterales bacterium | reverse complement strand
TATATGTCCTGTACTGACTACATTCTCGTATTGTTCTATTACGGTTCTCGGCAAATCAACCACGCCCTCACGTCGCAGACATCGCCGTTGTATAGGAAGGCCGATAGTGGGCTTTGAAAGTAGCCCACTGGAGGGCCGCTGAGCTAGGCCGCAGTCTCGCAGGATAGCTACCGAGATGGCGCGATATCGTTCCTCAGAATGCCAATATGGCGTCCACGCGTGCCGAGGCCCAACCGAAAGCCGCTGCGCGGTGGTATGCTGAGACGGCTGTTTGGGTGAACTGACGTGGACATTCTTAGGACATCCTCTCACGTATCCAACCACCTGCTTCATCGACGGTGGGTGCGGAGCAAGTGTCTTTGCTCACACCAACGGGAACGGCGACTTCGTTTTGTTTGATGAACTGCGGCCTCCATGGCCAATTCATTCCTGCTACCTCAATCGCTTCTGTCCCGCCGAGGAACTGAATGGTCCACGGCCGGCGTCCGGAGCTTACACCAACCAGGAGTGGGCGCTGGAGGTCGCACGTCACAACGAAGGCTACAGGGAAGCTGCCAGGCGAGCTTCACAGGAGCGCGGCGAGAAGTCGGCCCGGACGATCGTCAAGGTGGAGCCCAGTGATCTTGCGCAGTCGAGCATCCAGGTTCTTGGTTGGGTACAGGACATATTCGAGCGTCGTGCCGAAAAACTAATTCGAGCTACCGGGGAGCTTGCGCAGCAGGCCCTCAGAAAGGCTCTAGGAAATCGAACTTCGCAGATTACCGTCGTCGATTCCGAGTTTAAGTCCTACACGATGTTCATCGACATCCATCAAAAGGTAATTGCAAAAAGAAGTACCGTGGCGGCGCAGATGCGAGCCATTAGCTTACTAGGACTGGGCGCCGTCTTCGTATGTGACGAGATCGACATCCTCCCACTCGCAAATTGAACGGGGGAGAGTGCCTTTTCGAACGAGGGCACGTCGGCGCTGCCTGAAGCGCAGCGTTTTGTCCGGTTGCGAGGACAGAGGCTTGAAACAAGTAGCCCGACCGTGCCAGGTAACTTCTAAGCTAGGTACCGATAGCCCGAATTGACGCGGTCTCCAGGCTCGTCACAATGCCCTTCCCACGGGCGAGTCTCCGAGTGGCCGACACACACTTTGAATATCGAAAGACACAGGTTGAACATTACCGCTCCACGATACGGTCGACGGCCACTATTTCACTTGGCGCTCTGAATCGGTGACGATCCGGCGCTTACCCAAGCGCGAATGCTGCCATCTTCGGTCCAGACTAACCAGCGGCCCGAATCAGCACGGATGACCGCAGCTTTGGTGCCCTTCGTGATTGTCACCGTCCGCTGCCCCGGCGCAATGACGAATTCCTGAGTGCAACCAGTGTCTGCTGTAAAGATGTAGTTCAATAGCTCGGGGTTCGGACGGGAATGGCCCCTAACGCAGAGCTGTGATCTGCGGTTGCGCCGAACAGACGTATTCGTTTGGAAGGCCATCGGCAAGCAACCGCTCAGTGTATCCACGGACAAGATCGGCATACCCGCTCTCCGTATGGCATCGCTGATGGTGAGGCTACTCAACGCTAATGCAACCAAGTCTTTCACGCGAACCGGACATCCACGTTCATGTGGAACCCTAGCGTCGCGACCGGGCTCGGCAGGCGCGCCGCCCGACCTGTTGGAAGCGCAGTACGAAGCCAAGCCTTCTGGGGAACGGGTTGCCGTGCCAACTACCTTCGTATCGACTAGTGCCGAGAACACCGCCTGGCGGTAAATTGGCAGCGTGAGCAACGGTGAGTCGACCATCCCGCTATTGAGAATTGGGGACAAGGGCGATTCGGGCAGCGCGAAAAGCCACTTCGCGGTCTGCTGCAACACCGGATCGGTTGGGAACATCCACAACGGGGACAACTCCTGCGCGGAGAGCACCCGCGATCGGGCCTGGAGTTTGATCTCGGCTGCCCAGTCGGCAGCGGCACCGGGGTCAGAGAGCGATAACCTGGCGATGGCTATAAAGCGGTCCGCCCGGCAGCTCTCTAAGGCAGCCGCCGACCGCAGAGCCGGTGACGCGCTTGTGCGATCCCAAAGCGCAGCTTTAATTGCCATTCGGCAGGCCAAGTCTGAGTTCGAAGCTGCCAGGGCGGCTGTGCGCTTCGCCAGCAAGTCGCTCACGCTTGGGTTCTGGCGTGGCCGCAGGTCTTCGCCGTATGGTGCTGGCACCGGTATCGCAGGATCACAGACTTCGGTGTGCATCAGCGTGTTTCCGACGGCGAGTTGCACATCGGATCGCGTCGTCAGATACGCGGCGGCTTCCAGCCAGCGCTCCGGACTAGCCTTGTCGTCGGACAGCACTTCGAAAAACATGCCTGCTCGGGTGTTTGTGTGGTTGGGCCGAGAGCACTGGCTGGAGAGCATGCGCTGGCGCGTTGGCAGGGTTGGATGCCGGGAAAGCATTGGCGGAAGTAGCGGCGGCAGCCCCGGCACTGCCACTTGCTGCCCCGCAACAGCAGAACGACCCGCCGCAAGCCCCAGTTCTCATGCCGTACGCGGCGCACGTAGCTGCCCTTGTTCCGCAACTCGGCCCCGCCGCAGTGCGGACAGGATCGCGGCCCCGCATGCCGGGCCGAAATCCTCACTTCTCCACTTTTCCGTTCAATCCCGGTAATCTGGTAACCGGGCAGGCCTAACAGGATCTCAGAGCTGATCAAAACGTTTCTCCCAAGATTGTTTTATCAACTTGGGATCACGGCCTGCCCCCGTTGTTGATCAAGAGCCCGCAGAGCCGACGCCACACGCTGCACGTAGCGTTTTTCGAATGGCAATTGACGAATCGTTTCCAGTTACGACGCTCGATTGTTCCTTTGCATGAGCGCCATTGCGGAATTCACGCGTAAGATGAGTTCATGGCAAGGTCCACGCAGTTGTTCGTCTCGCTGACGGTTACAACCGTTGCCGCGGTTCTCCTCTGCCAGAGCCTATCTGGACAGCACCGCAGCTCTTCCGACAATCCCATCATTCCCGTTATAGGCACCGTGAAGGCGATCTCCGGCAACCAGATCGCGGTCGAATCCGGGGAACGCATGATCCTTGTCGCCACGGACGCTCACACCGAGGTCTGGAAGGGCAAGACATCGCATGATCTCTCACTGGTGCAGATTGGTGACGACTTTGCGGGACGCTGCAGGGCAGATGCTTCTGGCAGGCTCGTAGCTGACCTGATCGAACTCAACGTCGTCAACTTCTTTGGCGTAATTACAGGCCTTGATCATGGCGGTGAGAGGCTTGAAATGTTCACCAATCCGAAAGCCGATCCGCAATCAGGGTACGAGAAGAAGAAGCTGAAGGTGGTGGTGGATGCGGATACGATCTTCGGTTCCAGCGCCCAAGAAGACCTGAAGGTCGGGAGAGACGTGCAGATGGTTGGAGTGGATCTGAGGAATGGAACGACCAGGGCGACGTGGGTGGTGGTGTACGAAGGGAATCGCCCGGTTCGGATGAGGGATACCAACGTGATGCCGGTGACGGGACCACCAAAACAGCCGCGCACGTAGCGACCACTGATCATAGCTGCCGCCTTCCTTGTGGCATTCGCCGGACATACGTTCCATCCACCCTGATATGCTCTGTAGCAGGCAATCATCATGTTCCAGCGACCACGTCGTTTCACACTCATCCTTCTGCCCGTGCTGACCGGCGGCATCGCTTTCGCGGCCGGCACCGTGCGGCAGAGCATCCGCCTCGATTCCGGCTGGGAATTCCGGCAGCGCGCCGACTCGACCGGCGCCAAAGACTCGGATTGGCATCCGGCGCAGGTGCCCGGCGTGGTCCACACCGACCTGCTGCGGAACAAGCTGATCCCGGACCCCTTCTATCGCGACAACGAAGCCAAACTGCAATGGATCGAGAACGCCGATTGGGAGTATCGCTGCACTATCCCGGCCCCACTGGTGCTGCTCGAACACCGTAACATCGAGCTCGTGTTCGAAGGTCTCGACGCATACTCCGAGGTCTGGCTGAACGGTACCCGGATACTCACCGCCGATAACATGTTCCGCGAGTGGCGCATCGACGTGAAGCCATATCTGAAAGCGGGCGCGAATTCGCTGCGCGTGGTGTTCCCTTCCCCCATCCGTGCGGCCGCCAAGATTGCCGCCGCCGATAAATGGCGCGACAAGACACACACCGCCGAGAAAACCTATATCCGCAAAGCCGCCTACGAGTACGGCTGGGACTGGGGGCCGCGTTTCGTGACCAGCGGCATCTGGCGGCCGGTCCGGCTCGAGGTCTGGGAACGGGCGAGGATCTCCGACCTGCACATTCGACAGCGTGACGTGACCGCCGGAGTGGCGCACCTGGTCGCCGAAGCGGAAGTCACCGCGGCGGCCGACGAAGCCGCGGAAGTGTCGGTCGAGTTACGGACATGGGCGCTCCACCGGCGCTGCCGCCCGCACCGTGGCGCTGCACGCCGGCGTGAACCACATCGATCTCCCGATCGAGGTCGGCAAGCCAGACCTCTGGTACCCGGCCGGTTATGGCGCGCAGCCCATCTACAAGTTCAGCGCGCGCGTGCGGGTTGGCGGACGCCTGGAAGACGAAGCCGCCGCGCACACCGGCTTGCGGTCCATCGTGCTGCGGCGCGAGCCCGATCAATGGGGACGCTCGTTCGAATTCGTGGTCAACGGCATCCCCGTTTTCGGCAAGGGCGCCGACGTGATCCCGTTCGACAGTTTCCCCACCCGCGTCACCACCGCGCAGTACCGCCAGGTGCTGCAATCGGCTAAAGACGCCAACATGAACATGATCCGGCACTGGGGCGGCGGCTATTACGAAACCCAGGAGTTCTACGACATCTGCGACGAGCTGGGCATCATGATCTGGCAGGATTTCATGTTCGGCAACGATTGGCAGCCGGGCACCTACGCCTTCAAGCAGAGCGTTGCGCAAGAAGCCGAGGACCAGCTCCGGCGCTTGCGCAATCATCCCAGCATCGTGCTCTGGTGCGGCAATAACGAAACCGAAGTCGGGTACATTTGGGCCGTCAAGGACCAGACCCCGGAAACGCGCCGGCGCATGTGGCAGGATTATCTCACCGTGTTCAGCGGCATCCTGGCCCGCGCGGTGGAACGCCTGACTCCGGAGACGCCATACTGGCCGAGTTCGCCGAGCGCGGATTTTGAGGATCTGTCCGACAATAACCAGTCGGGCGACATGCACGATTGGAGCGTCTGGCACGGCCGCGTTCCGTTCAGCGATTACGAGAAGCATTTCCCGCGTTTCATGACCGAGTATGGCTTCCAGTCGTTCCCGGAGATGCGCACAGTGGAAGAGTTCACCACGCCCGAGGATCGCGCCAATATCTTCACCCCGGTAATGCTGGCTCATCAGAAGAACAATGCCGGCAACGCCATCATCCACGACTATTTGCTGCGCTACTACGCGGAGCCGAAGGATTTCGCGTCGTTCCTCTATGTCAGCCAGGTGCTGCAGGCGGAAGGGATCAAGGTGGGCGCCGAGCATCTGCGGCGCACCCGCCCGCGCGCCATGGGCTCCATCTACTGGCAATTGAACGATTGCTGGCCGGTGGCTTCGTGGTCCAGCCTGGATTACTACGGGCGCTGGAAGGCGCTGCAATATTACGCGCGGCGTTTCTATAACGATCTGCTGGTCTCTCCTCACGTCGAGGATGGCAACCTTGCGGTGTACGTGGTTTCCGACCGGACGGCGCCCACAAGCGGCGAGCTGCGTGTGCGCCTGATGGCTTTCGATGGGACCGTGGTGAGCGACCAGTCGCAAGCCGTCCAGGTGCCGCCCCTTTCCAGCCAGACCTACCTGCAAGTGCCGAACGAAAAGCTGGGCAGCGACCTCAAACATGTTTTTGCAGTCGCGGACCTGAAGGTGGACGGCAAAATCGTTTCCAGCAATCTGCTGTTGTTCGCGCTGCCGAAGGAAGCGCATCTGCCCGCGGCCGAGATCGCCAGCAGCCTGACCAAGGCCGGCGACTCGTATCGCCTGAGAGTCTCCTCCAAAGTGCTGGCGCGCAGCGTGAGCATCTCTTTCGGTGACCTGGACACGAAGCTCTCGGACGATTATCTCGACCTGCTCCCCGGAGAGCCCGTGGAGATCCGCGTGGATAGCGTGGCGACCGCCGACCAGTTGCGCGCGAACCTGAAGGTGGTTTCGCTGACTGACGCGTTTGCCCCCGCTAAGTAGGCTGATCGTTTCGCCTGCCTGCGCGGAAACGGGCGGCGCCCGGTCAGCACCGGAGCATCGGACCGCGATACGTGATAAGATGCGACCCATTGGGGGGACAAATGGCACATTACTCCAGACGCGATTTTCTGAAGACCGGACTGGCCGCGGGCATGCTCGCCGGCGCCGGAAAACTGCCGCTGCGCGCGGCTCCCGCAACCGCGACGGACTGGGTAACGCTCGGAAGGTCCGGCGTAAAGGTGACACGGCTGGCGTTTGGCACCGGTAGCCTCAGCGGCCAAATCCAGCGCCAACTGGGACAGGACGAATTCACGAGGCTGGTGCGCTACGCCTACGACCGCGGCATTCGCTTCTTCGAAACCGCCGAATCGTACGGCCAGATGCACCGGATGCTCGGTGTGGCGCTGAACGGCATTCCGCGCGATAGCTACCGGCTGCTGTCGAAGGTGACCACGCGCGAAGGCGTGAATCCGCAGGAAAAGATCGACGAGTTGCGCAAACTCGCCAATACCGAATATTTCGACGTGATGCTGCTGCACTGGCAGCACACTGCGACGTGGCCCACAGACACCACCCAGTGGCAGGATGGCATTCTCGAAGCCGAGCGGAAGCACGCCGTGGTGGCACACGGGGCGTCGGTGCACGGGCTGCCGGCATTGCGCTGTGTCCCGGGAAACAAGTGGCTTGGGCTGGCGATGATCCGCATGAATCATACCGGCAAGAGCATGGACGCGGAGAACTTTGCCACCAACGGACCGGGAAATGTAAACGAGGTGGTCGCCCATGTCAAGCAGGTGCGCCAAGAGGGCATGGGCGTGATCAGCATGAAGCTGGTGGGAGAAGGTGCGTTCACAAAGCGCGAGGATCGCCAGGCGGCCATGCGGTACGCATTCCAGAACGCGGGCGTCGATTGCGTAACGGTTGGCTACAAGAACACGGCCGAGATCGACGAAGCGATTGAGAATGTGAACCTGGCGCTCGCCTAGCGGCCTGGCGGCGCCCTTTTCACCCTCAAGTGGCCCGGCGGCACGACGCTGTTCACCGCGTACGGCCACTTTCCGGATCGGCAAGCAATGCGATTCATAGACCGCGAAGAAGTCGCCCGGCGGCTTACCTACGATGTGTGCATTCCGCTGGTGCGCGATGCCATGGTCGCGCTCTCCAGGGGCGAAACGAAGCAGGTTCCGCGGCCGATCATCACGCTGTCCGAGGGCCGCCTGTTCGGCATCATGCCCGGCGCGATGGGCGCGCACGCGCCATTCGGCGCCAAATTGATCAGCGTCTTTCAGCGAGAACTTCGCGCTGGGGAGACAGTCGCACCAGGGTCTCGTCGTTTTATTCGATCCCGAGACCGGCGCGCCGGTTTGCGTGGTCCATGCCGGCGAGATCACGGCCATTCGAACGGCAGCGGCCAGTGCCGTCGCCACCGATGCGTTGGCGCGCGCGGACGCTCGCCGCCTGGCGATCCTGGGCTATGGCGAGCAGGCCGCGACCCATGCGCAGGCGATCGGCAAGGTGCGCAACCTCGAGTCCATCCTGGTTTGGGGACGTTCGCCCGAACGCGCTCGCGCCTTCACTGAGCGCATGCACGCGGAACTTGGCCTTCCGGTCGCCGCCGCCGCGCGCCCGCAAGAGGCAGTCGCCCAGGCCGACATCGTCTGCACCGTCACCGCCGCCGCCGAGCCGATCTTGCAGGGCCGCTGGGTGTGCCCGGGCACGCACTTGAACCTGGTTGGCTCCAGCTATGCGGGACCGGCGGAGGTGGACAATGACCTGGTCGTCCGCTCGCGCTTCATTGCCGATAGCCGGGAGGCGGTTCTGCGGCAAGGCGCGGAGTTCCTTAGGGCAAAGGCGGCGGGTTTGATCGATGATAGCCACATCGTCGCTGAGATAGGCCAGGTCTTGGCGGGTGAGATCGAAGGCCGCCGCTCGGCGGAGGAGATCACCGTCTACAAGTCCCTGGGCCATGTGGTACAGGATCTGGCCAGCGCGTGGGCTCTCTATTCGCAGGCCGAGAAGTCTTAGAGCCGGCATACGCCGCGTCCGAAGGCGCTCGTGCAGGGCGTCGGGTTTCCCGCACCACTGCTCACAAACGTGGCGCAGCTTCCAGCTTCGCGATCGCCGCTCGCGCTGCCCCGGCGACCGAGACCCAGACGTCGTAATTGGCCCGGCCGTTGTCGTCCAGTAACGGACGAAGGCTCGGCAGGGCTTCGGTCGCATTGAGTTCTTTAAGAGCGCAGATTGCCAGGATCCTCACTTTGGGATCTTGATCTTTCAGCGCTCCGATCAGCGGTTGGACCGCGGACTTGTCGCCGATTTGCCCGAGTGCCCACGGGACGATATAGCTGATATCCGGGTCTTTCAGAAGGGACAGCAGAATCGGCACTGCCCGCCGGTCCTTCAAATCGCCCAAGATGTGTGCGGCGTAGTAACGATCCCCGACAATCTGCAACCGCAACGACCAATAGCCCGCGCGAACTGGGGCGCCTTGCCCCTCGGGCCGGTCGGAACGGTCATTGAGAATCGCCGTGATGACATCGAATCCGCGGGGGTCGCCAAGACTGGCAAAAATGAACGCTGCATTTGCCCTCAAGTGCCTGTCGTCGTTCGTCAGCCATGATTCCAGTTGCGGAAGAACACTAGCATCGTCCATCGCGACAATCTTCTTGGCGACCTCCACTTGCTGCCAGAAGACCCTTGAATTGTCGAATTGCTCCACCAACTTGCGAAGAGTTTCCGCTTGTTGGCCTGAACACGAACCCGACGCCGAGAAGAAAAGGATGATAGCCGCGGGGAGGGCCATCGGTGCTCCAAAAATCGCGGCGGTGAACCACCGGGGTGGACCCATACGCCCAGTGTAGTCCTGTAAGTTCGAGAAGAAGCGACCGCGGTTTCAGTTTCGTTGCCTTGCGCCGGGAACCCTTAGGCTGCGATGATTGCGGTGAACGCCAATCCAAAGGTCCCCATCATGCGCAATCGTCTGCTGATTCTTGCCGCCCTGATCGGCGGCTCCGCCGGTTTGTTCGCCGCGACGCCTGCCTGGCAGCCACCTGCCGGGCACCTGACCTTGCCTCTCTGGCCAAACGGAGCGCCCGGCGCCCCGCCCAATCCAGCGCCAGAGGTCGATACCACAACAGCGAAGGACAACCTCATCGCGGGCAAACCGCTCATCCGCCTCGGCAATGTTTCCAGCCCTACCCTCACGCTCTACCCCGCGGGGGGGAAGAACTCGGGCGCCGCCGTGGTTGTCTTTCCCGGAGGTGGTTACCGGATCCTGGCCATTGACCTCGAAGGGACCGAAGTGTGCGACTGGCTCAATTCCGCAGGCATCGCGTGCATCCTGGTGAAATACCGCGTGCCCGACTCCGGGCCTTACCCCAAGTCTTCCGCTGCGCTACAGGATGCGCAGCGCGCTCTGGGGATAGTGCGCTCTCACTCGACCGAGTGGCATATCGATCCGCACCGAATCGGGGTCCTTGGCTTCTCCGCCGGCGCCCACCTTGCCGCCGCGCTCAGTACTCACTTCGATCAGCGGCTCTATGATCCGATGGACGCCGCGGATGGTCTCAGTTGCCGTCCGGATTTCGCCGTGATCGTCTATCCCGGTTATCTGGCACTCGCGGAGAAGAACTTCGCTCCCAATGCCGATATCCACCCGACTGACCAAACCCCGCCTTCGTTTATCGTTCAGGCCGAGGATGACCCCGTCCATGTCGAAAACGCGGTGGTCTATTTCCTCGCGCTCAAGAACGCGAAGGTTCCGGCTGAACTGCACATCTATGCCGAGGGCGGACACGGCTACGGTCTGCGCCGCACCGCGCTGCCGGTCACTTCGTGGCCCATAAGCGTCGAGATATGGCTCCGCACGCTTCATATCCTGCCTGACTCGGCTGGCTCAGGCTCCCCGGCGAAGTAAGTGCCGGCCGAGTAGCCCTTTTTAGCCAGTAACTTGCGGGGCGGCCAGCGGGTCGAGACAGTTATAATGCGAAGCGGGTGGGCCGCCCGCAGCTCAGCCCACCGGCAAGAATCCGCGCCGCCGGGTTTTTCGCGGAAGGAGAAATATCATGCGCTCCTGGTCCTTTCTTCTACTCACCGCCGCGCTGGCCGCGCAGACGCAGACCGGCGAGGTAACCACTCGCGAGGAGACACCCACCTTCCAGTCGAGCGTGAACCTGGTGCGCGTTCCGGTGGTGATTCGCGACAAGAAGGGGAATACCGTCGGAACCTTTCATAAGGAAGATTTTCAGCTCACCGACCGCGGCAAGGCGCAGTACATTTCTCAGTTCGCCATCGAAGGCAGCGCCGTACCCAAGCCGGCCACGCAACCGGCCGCCCAAGAGGAGATCCCGTGGGCGCCGGCCACCACGGGCTCCAAACTGGTGGTGCCCACCCGCTTCACCGCGTTTGTCTTCGACGACGTTCATCTCAAGATCGGGGACCTGATGAACGCCCGCATCGCGGCGTTGAAGCACATCGAACAAGGGATACGCCCGCAGGACCGCGTGGCTTTGCTCACGCTCTCCGGCAAAGTGTCGCTCGAATTCACCAATGACCTCGAGAAATTCAAGCAGACGCTGATGAAAATCGCGCCCGTGCCGCCGGCCCACAAGACGTTCCCTCCCGCCACCTTCTACGTGGCGGACCAATGGATGAACCGCGACAACCAGGAGGCACTGGCGTTGGAGGGCGGCATTGTCGCCGCTTGCCACGTCCCCGTCGATCCCAAGGACATCCTCCGCGAGGTCGCCACTGCAGGCGCGGGCGAAGCCATCAATTCCTTCCGCACGCTCAACAACATCGTGCGGCTGCTGGGCTCCATGCCCGGCGACCGGGTCATGATCCTGGTGTCGCCCGGCTTTTACCTCCCCGACGAGTTGCAGAGGGATCTCAGCGAATCCATCGACCGCGCTACCCGCGCAGGCGTCGTCATCAATGCCCTCGACGCGCGCGGCGTCTACACCATCGACCCGGTCGGCGAAGTCGCGGGCTGCAATCAGCCCGACCCTCAGACCAGCTTGCTGATCTCCCGTTACGACAGTTTCGAAAATCTTGCCCAGGGGATGATGCTGGACGATCTGGCCCATTCGACCGGCGGTAATACTTCCAGCGACAACGATCTGTTGGGTGGATTCAAACGCCTGGCCACGCCGCCGGAGTACGTCTATTATCTGGGCTTTTACCCCAAGGATCTCAAACCGGATGGGAAGTACCATGAGATTAAGGTCAAGCTGGCAGACACCAAGGGATACTCGGTGCAGGCGCGTAGGGGTTACTGGGCGCCATCGCACGAGGAAGACGCCGCGGCAACCGCCACGCGCGAAATCGGCGAGGCTGTGTTCTCCCGCGATGAGCTGCGCGACCTGACGATCGAAATCCACCCCGAGTTTTTCAAGACCACGGATGAAGACGCCAAGCTGAAGGTGGCCACCCATCTCGATATCCGGCAGCTTCCCTTGCGCAAGCAGGACGACCGGAACCGCGACGACGTGACCCTGGTGTGCGCCCTGTTCGATGGCAACGGCAACTACATCCAAGGAACCCAGAAGGTGGTGGAGCTCCGGCTGAAGGATGAGAATCTCGATCGGCGGCGCGCGGCCGGTGTTACCGTCAACAGCAACTTCGATGTCAAGGTCGGCCCTTACATGATTCGCGTCGTGGTGCGGGACGCCGAAGGCAATCAGATGGCCGCGGCCAACGGAGTAGTGGAGATCCCATGAAAACCGCACCGATTACGTTGTGGGGCAGGTTGATAACCTGCGCGCCGATTGCCAATCGGCGCAGCCGGACGCAAGTCCGGCCGTCGCTATCCCCGTGGCCTCCCATGTCGCTATACGCCTGGCGCCCTCCATGCGCAGCCCTGCTCGTATTCCTAAGTTCCTCGCTGCTGGCGCAAACCGCCGTATCCGGCGCTCAAGGCACGAGCACCCTGAAGCTCAAAGCCGAAGCGCGCCTGGTGCTGGTGGACGCCGTCGTAACCGGCAAGAAAGACGAGCCGATCCACGGCCTGGAGGCGAAGGATTTCCACGTCTTCGAAGATGGCAAAGAGCAAACCATCACCGGATTCCAGACTCACACCGGACCCGCGACGCCGGGAATGAGCCAGCAGCAGCACTTCGTCCTGTTATTCGACGGAGAGTCCACCGACGATGTGAAATGGATTCAGCAGGCCGCCGCCCGGTTCGTCGCTGACAATGCCGGACCCAACCGGCTGATGTCCGTCGCGCATTACATGTCGGGATGCATGACCATCGCCGCGCAATTCACTGCCGACGTCGGCCAGCTTCAGCAGGCATTGGGCGTGTGGCCCAGCATCGGTCAATGTCCCCCAGTCCCCGACCCTTACGGCGATTTGCAGGCACGCTATTACGCCCAACTGGCGAAGGACCTGGCCCATGTGCCCGGCCACAAAGCGTTGGCCCTGTTTGTCGCCAAGGGTCCCCTGTCCCAGGACGCTAGCAGCGTCAGCGCACCGAGGCCTGTTCCCTCGATATCCCAAATGCGGAACTCAGCCGAGCGGGACGCGGAAGCGCACCAGGATCCGTTTAAGATGGAGCTCGAGTTTCGCAAGGCGGATGTCTCGATCTATCCGGTGGAAGCGCAGTCCGGCGCCGCTACTCCGGGCTGGGCGCTCCATCTGGCCGACGCAACCGGCGGCCACGAGCTCAATCGCGGCAACGACGTGGTCGCTGTTTTCGAGCAGCTCGCCCGCGAGCAGAACGAATCCTACACGCTTGGCTATGTGCCGCAAGAGTCCCCGGAAGGAAGCTGCCACGCGCTCAAGGTGACCGTCGATCGGCCCGACGTGAAAGTGCGCGGCCGCAACCTGTATTGCAACGTCCGCGAAATCACCCTGGCGTCGACCAACCCTCTGGAAGCGGAGTTGGAGAATCTGGCGGCTTCGCCGCACGCCGGCAACACCGCGGCGTCGGCATCCGTCCCGTTCTTCTACGAGGCTGGCGGCGTGGCGCGAGTCGACCTGGCGGTCGAGATTCCTACACCCGGTCTCGATCCTACCGAGTCGAACGGCAAGCTGAGTGCCTCGATGGATGTGCTCGGCCTGGCATACAACCTGGGAGGCGGCGTGGCCGCGCGGTTCGGCGATAGAGTGAGATTCGATTTCGACAACCGCCAGCAGTTCGACAACTTTGTCCAGCACCCGCTCCGTTACGAGCACCAGTTCGAAATCGCGTCGGGCAATTACCGGTTCAAGCTGATCTTTCGCACGGCCAAGGATCGCTTCGGGGTGGTCGAAACGCCGTTGGTGGTGGATCCGGTCGATGCCGCCCAGCTCAGCCTGAGCGCGATCGCCCTCAGCCGCGACGTGCAACCGATATCGCAAGACGACGCGCAGGAGGAACTCGACGAAGGCAAGAAGCCACTGATCTTCCGCGGCAACCAGATCACGATCGCCGGTTCCGATGTCCTGCCGAAGACCGGCACTGCCGAGGCCTACTTCGAGATCTACGAACCGCCCGCCAGCGGCGCCGAGCCGGTCCGCTTGAGCATGCATTTGCGCCTGCTCGACGCACAAAGCAACCAGCAGAAATGGGATTCCGGCGATGTCGACTTGAGCGCCCTGGTCAAGTCTGGCAGCCGCGTGATTCCGGTCGCGCTCAAATTGCCGGTCGCAACCCTACCACCCGGAACCTATCGCGCGGAGTTGACCGTGAAGGATTCCGCTGGCGGTGCAACCGCCCGCAACGTGCAATTCCGGACGGAGTGAGAACTCGTTTCGCGAACTGCTATTTCCTGGAGCAACAGCCCAGGAACGCGATTCGAATCGCTGAGCGCGCAGCCACACAAAACCCCAGGAAAACAGACACCCCGAGGATGTAAGAGGCCGCTTCGAGCCCGTCCACCCGATGAATCCCCAGGTACCCCAGCAGGATGTCGAGCGAATGTCCCAAACTGTCCAGAATGTTAGCCATGGATCGCCTCCCCTTCCGTACGCGGCGGGCCAGGAAGATCGTCGATAGCCCGAGTGTACAGAGCCGTCAGCGTAAGCGAAATCCCCCAGAGGTCCTCAGCGTCTCAGGACCATCGGGCTAGTCATATAGGAACCAAAGCTCTATAGACCAATCAGGTGGCTGCCCAAGGAAGGGAATGCCGCCCGTCATTCGAATAGCCACTCGTGGATTCTTCGGTCGCCTGCAAGCCAACCGGCGGCCGTCGGCGGCGGTCTTGGGTCGAAGATAAAAAGATCTGAAGATGGTAATCTAGGTGTTTCACTGTTCCTTCACTCGATAGAGCCACGGTTCGCCGAATCGGGTCCGGCCCACGCAAAAGCCCAGGAGAATATATGAAGCTCATCAGGATCGTTGCCTCACTCTTGCCGCTCGCATTGCTGCTTCCCGTCCTGTGTCTGGCGCAGGGCGCCGCCCAGACGGACGACATTGCAAAACTGCGCGAACAAATTGCGGCCCAACAGAAACAACTCGACGAACAGCGTCAAGCGCTCGAGACTGCGCAGAAAGCACTTGAAACCGCGCAGAAGGCGATTGATTCCCAGCAGAAGCTGCTGGATCGTCTGGTCGCCGCGCAAAGCGCGCCAGCGGCAGCTCCAACCCAATCCGCGGCGGTACTGCCCGTGGAGTCTGCCACACCCGTCGCCGAAGTTGACAATAAAGGGCGGGCCTTCTCACCGCTTGCCTTTCACATCGGCGGCGCGGATTTCGCCCCGGGCGGTTTTATGGATTTCTCCACCGTCTGGCGGTCCGCCGACATCGGCAGCGGCGTCGCGACTTCCTTCGCCGGCGTTCCGTTCAGCAACACGGTGGCGGGCAGGATGGACGAGTTCCGGTCGAGCGCCGCCAACTCGCGGGTTACCCTGACCATCACCGACAACCCCACCAAGCGCATGGCGCTCACCGGCTATATCGAGGGGGATTTCTTCGGCAACCAGCCGACCAGCCTGTATGTCACCAGCAACAGCGGCACCTTCCGCATGCGCCATTTCTGGGCCAATGTGCAGCAGGGAAAGTGGGAGGTGCTGGGCGGCCAGACCTGGACACTCATCACGCCCAACCGGGTGGGCGTCTCTCCGGTTTCGAGCAATGTGTTCCTCGGTCTTGGTGAGGATTCCAACTATCTGACGGGCCTGGTGTGGGGACGGCCAGGGCAACTCCGGGTTGTCTATCATCCCAACAAGCAATGGTCGATCGCGGCTTCGATCGAGAATCCCGAACAGTACGTCACCACCGCAGTCACGCTGCCCACGTTTGCCACCTCTCAGGTGGACAACGGGAGCCTGAGCACCGCGCCCAACGTGCGGCCGGACATCGTCGCCAAAGTCGCTTACGACACGCAGGTCTCCGGCAAGGCGCTGCACTTCGAACTGGCCGGCCTTTCGCGGCAGTTCCGCGTCTCACCCGCACAGGGCACCTACTTCGACGCCCAAGGCTTAGGCGGATCGTTCAACACGGTCCTCGAGGTGGCTAAGAATTTCCGCCTGATTGCCAACACATTTTACTCGAGCGGCGGCGGGCGCTACCTGGTGGGGCTTGGTCCCGACCTGGTCGTCGGTCCCGATGGCTCTATCTCGCCCGTACATTCCATGTCCGGCATCGCAGGCTTCGAATACGCACCAACGCCCAAATCGCAGTTCTACGCTTATTACGGCGGCGCGTACTTCGACCGCAACTACACGGTGGTTTCACCGGGCAATTACCTGGGATTCGGCTTTCCGGGATCTTCGTCGGCTAACCGGCAATTTCAGGAGCCGATGTTCGGCTACTACTACACCTTCTGGAAGAACCCGAGATACGGCGCGCTTCAGATCATCACACAGTACTCCTATCTGACGCGGGCGCCCTGGTACGTTGCGCCCGGAACTCCGCACACGGCGTACGCCAACATGGTTTTCGGTTCGTTGCGTTTCACGTTGCCATAAGGCTCTCGATGAAATCGCTGCCCGCCTGACGGCCAGAGGGGTCGGATCATCCGCCGCCACAAACGGGGCGTTACCTACCAACATCGGCAACTGTCCGGCCCGGCAATAGCCCCGGTTGTGCCTGAAGGATCTTCCGGACACCTAAAGTCGTTCCTGGAATCTTCCGATTACCAGTGCAGGTACGTTGATTCGCGTCGCGTTGGGAGGCTGTTGCAGTAAAACACTCTCCCAACGCACTTTTTAGAGTGGGGGAGAACCATTCATCCTCCTGCGACAGAAGATCTGGGGTTGGCAGTCGAAAGCGCCTGCCTCACTGTTTCTGCTCGCCCACGAGGCGGCTCGCGGCATGCATAATTGAAAATATGCGATATCGCGCACTGGGACGGACGGGCTGGCAGGTCTCGGAGGTAAGCTTTGGCGCCTGGGCGATTGGCGGCGCCTGGGGCGAGGTGAGCGATGACGAGTCCATGGCCGCGCTGCACCAGGCCATCGATTGCGGGGTCAATTTCATAGATACGGCGGATGTTTACGGCGATGGCCGCAGCGAGCGCCTGGTGGCGCGGCTGAAGCGCGAGCGGCGCGAGGAAATCGTGGTAGCCACCAAGGCCGGGCGGCGTCTCTCGCCGCATACGGCAGCCGGCTACAACGCTCGGAATCTGGCTGGTTTCGTGGAAGACAGCCTGCGCAACCTGGCCACCGATTGTCTCGATCTGGTCCAACTCCACTGCCCGCCCACCGAGGTCTATTATCGGCCTGAGGTCTTCGGCGCGCTGGACGACCTGGCCAAGGCGGGAAAGATCCGCCACTATGGCGTGAGCGTGGAGCGAGTGGAAGAGGCGCTGAAGGCGATCGAGTTTCCGAACGTCCAGACAGTGCAGATCATCTTCAACTGCTTTCGCCAGCGGCCGGCGGAATTATTCTTCCCGGAGGCCCGGCGACGCGGCGTCGGCATTCTGGCGCGCGTCCCACTGGCCAGCGGGCTCCTCAGCGGCAAGCTGTCGCGGGATTCCCTTTTCGCCGCTGACGACCATCGCAACTTCAACCGTCACGGCGAGGCGTTCGACGTGGGCGAGACGTTCTCCGGCGTGGATTACGACGTGGCGCTGGAAGCGGTGGAGGAAATCCGGCGCCTGCTGCCGGCCGGCGTTGGCATGGCTCCCTTTGCGCTGCGCTGGATATTGATGAACGATGCGGTGTCGTGCGCGATCCCCGGCGGCAAGCGTCCGGCCCAGGTGGCGGAGAATTGCGCGGCATCGGATCTGCCGCCGCTGGCCGACGCGGACATGGCCGCGATTCGCGGGATCTACGATGCGAAGATTCGCCCGCTGGTGCACCAGCGCTGGTAGGGGTTGGATATAGGGGCTCTCATGTCGATACAGCGCGTACTCATTCTCGGCGCCAAAGGCACGCTCGGCGGCCAGCTCATGAAGTTGTATCCCGAAGCCATCGGCTGGGACCGGGAAGATATCGACGTGCTCGATTTCCCCGCCCTGCGCGCCAAGGTGGCGGAGTTGCGGCCGGCGCCCGATGCAGTCATCAACTGCGTCGCGTTCAACGATGTGGATGGCGCGGAAGACCGGCCGGAAGCGGCCATGGCGCTCAATGGTGAATTCCCCGGCCGGCTGGCGCAATTCACCGCGGAATTGGGCGTGCCACTGGTTCATTACAGCACCAACTACGTGTTTGACGGAGTCAAGGGCGAGTACGCGGAAGCCGACCGGCCGGCGCCGTTGTCCAGCTACGGGCGCTCCAAGCAGCGCGGGGAGCAGTTGATCGCCGAATCGCGTGGCCGCTGCTACATCGTCCGGACTGCCGTGTTGTTCGGACCTAAAGGCGCGAGCGATCTCTCCAAGAAGAGCTTTGTGGACCTCATGCTGGATCTCTCCGCCAAGCGAGACACGATTCAAGCCGTATCGGATGAGGTCAACAGCATCACCTACGCGCCGGACCTGGCCGCGGCCACGCGCGATCTGCTCGCCGCCGCACCGGCGCCCGGAGTTTATCACGTGTCCAACAGCGGCGGCGTGAGCTGGTTCGATTTCGCGCGGGAGATTTTCCGCATCGCGGGGCGGAAAGTGACGGTTCTGCCGGTGCCCTCGACGCACTTTCCGCGCAAAGCCACGCGGCCGGCCAAAGCCATCCTGCTCAATACCAAGCTGCCGCCACAGCGTCCATGGCAGGCGGCGCTGGCGGAGTTCCTGGCACCGTAAGGCTAGGATAGGCCATCGCCTTGGGTGGCCCTGCCGGCGCTGTACGCGAATCCCGGCAAATCACCGGCGGCAAAACACCGGCGGCGTCACCGGAAGCGGCGGAATCGTGCTCTTACTTCAATCCCTCACCGGCCGGATTCCAACTGCGTCATCCAGACGTCCTTGTGATATTCGTCGAGGTTGGTGACGATCTTGTCTCTGGCGACGCACACCTCCATGTCATTCGGCGCGGAAATGCCTGCGTACATACGGTGGCTGTAATGAAAATGCTGAACGGGGAACGGAGTCGCCCAGCGGCCGCTTGGTCGTCGGATCGAGTTTCAGGGCCCAAATGCACGTGAAGCCGTCGCGGTTCGAGGCGAAGTAAATGGTGTTGCCGTCCGGAGAAAACTGCTGGTGGTTGTCGTGGTATTCGCCGCTGGTGAGCTGGATCCAGTGGTCCGGTCCGGCGGGAACGAAATCCTTCACCGGCGTTATGTAGATGCGAAACCGATGGGCGCCGGTCTGCATCAGGAACGTCATCCACTTGTCATCCCACGAATAATAGGCGTTCCACAAAGCGTGCTGCGTGTCGCTCAAAACGATGGCGGATTTGCCCGTCGCGATATCCACCAGCGCAATCTCATCCGGTGCCATGGCGAGACGAACCCTTCTGCGTCAGCACTCGCGCACCATCGGATGAAAACCCTCGTGGCGTTCCGCAATCCTGGCAAACGCGGCGCGGCGATCCGCCGGCGGACGAAATGAGATAGAGGTCGGGCTCGGGCTCGCCGGAGCGCCACAAATTGTAGGCAACGTGCAAGCCATCCGGAGAAATCATCGCCGGCGTGCCGAACTGCACAAATGGCGCCGGATCCAACTGTGTTTCCCGTCCCGTCACCAGGTCTTTTACGGCCAGGCTGAGTTCGGAGAAGAAAGCGACCTTCTTGCCGTCACGGGAAAGCGAGGGAGAATCGTCGCGGATTCCCTCCACTTGAGTCAAGCCGTGGGGGTCGCCAGTGACTCGCGCGCGATCGGTGTCGATCGGTACGGTCCAAAGGTTCGTATTAAAGGAGGTCGCGTTTTCGAAAGCCATTCGCCCATCAATCGAAATACTGGGAGGGCCGGCGGAGCCCATGACAGAAATGAGTTGCTCCGGTTCGGACGTCACCTTCCCATCGCTGGTGACCGCCGCTCGGAAGAGGTTGCTGACGTGACCGCCCTGGCGGCCAAAGACGATCCATTGCCGGCCGGAGTCCTTGTCGAGCATCCAGGCCAACGGCGGCGGAGCGTAACCTCCACCACCGAACGATGGCGGAGCCACCTCTGCCAGGCTCCCTCCGGGAATCGAGATCGTCCACCATCGCTTGAGGTCCTGCTCTTCCCGGCCCTCTCGCGACAATTGCGCGAGCGCCTTGCTTCCATCGGGTGAGACGATGGGAGAACGCGCCAGGCGAGCCTCCGGCTGGATGACGTAGGGAGTTCCTCCCATGCGGGAGACCGCGAAAAGGCGGTATGCGCCGTCCTGTAGACGCATGAACACAATTGTCGATCCGCCCGCTGCATAAAACGGTTCGAGGCCGTCGGTGGCGACCAGCCGCGAACCGCCGCCCAGCGCCGAAACTTCATAAATGTCGCCATGTGTCCCGTATGCGATTTCCGTTCCGTCCGGGGAAAAAACCGGGAAAGACGCGCCATCCTTCTCATGCGTGATCTGGATGGGTTGGCCGCCGGCGATCTGTTGGACCCAGATGTCCGGGGTTGGCCCGCCGACCAACGACAGGTACGCGAACATTTTCCCGTCCGGCGAGATCGCCGGGCTGAACGAAACACCATTCGCGGTCAGCCGTGTGAACACGCGCTCCACGGTCTCCGCAGGCTTGGTATGCCGCCAGAGCCAGACGCCGGCCACGGCGGCCAGGAGAACCAACGCTGCGCCGAGGCCGAGAGCGAGCCGATTCCGCGTGCGTGGCACTGCCATGGACGGCGCGGGTGTCAACTTCCCCGAATCCGACTCTTCCTTCAGTTCTTCCAGTGCGACCTTCAAATCGGCCATATGCTGGAAGCGGCGCTCCGGGTCCTTCCGCAAGCAGCGCATGACGATGCGCTCGAGTTCCCTGGGAATGCGCGAGTCGACCTCGGACAGCGGCTTCGGCTCCTGATGGAGAATCGCCGCCAGTGTGGACATGCGGTTGGCGCCCTGGAAGGCGCGGCGGCCGCTGAGCATCTCATACAGCACGGCGCCGAACGAGAATATGTCGGAGCGCGCATCCACCGGCTTGGCTTGCGCCTGCTCGGGCGACATGTAGGCCGCCGTGCCGACGATGGTGTCTTCGCCGGTTTGTACCTGGATTGTCCGCGTCGCGTCGTCGGTTTTCTCTTCTTCGGCTGCCAGCTTGGCGAGGCCGAAATCGACCACCTTGACGATTCCGTTGCTGCCCACCATGATGTTGCCCGGCGTGACATCGCGATGGATGATGCCCGCCCCGTTGGCTGCCGCCAGCGCGCTGGCGATGGGGATGGCATAGCGCAGCGCATCCCGCACCAGCAGGCCGCCGGAGGGAATCAATTGTTGCAGCGTCTTGCCGGCGACCAGCTCCATGACGATAAAGTCGGTCCCCTCGGCTTCGTCGATTTCGTGGATGGTGATGATGTTGGGGTGGTTCAGCGACGACGCCGATTTTGCTTCCTGCACGAAGCGCTGCTTGCGGGATTCGTCCTTCAGTTGCTCGGCGCGCAGGACCTTGACGCAGACGAAGCGGTCGAGACGAAGGTCGCGCGCCTTGTAGACCACGCCCATGCCGCCCTCTCCGAGCTTTTCGAGAATGCGGTAATGCGAGACCGTGGTGCCAATCATTCGACCCTAATTGCCGTCAGGAAGTGTAATCCGAAGTCCGCTGGAACACGCCAGTGTAGCGTGACGCTAAGATCCGATCAACATCGGAAGCATCGTTATCGCCGGCGGCCCTTGGCCGCCGGTTCGCTGGCCCCTTTTGAGTCAGCAACTTCCCGTCCGGTCGGCGTGTCGAATGTTATGATTCCAGCAAGTGGGCCGGCATCAGCCCAGCCCACCGTCAAAAATCCGCGCCGCCGGATTGGTCGCTCAAGGAGGCATCATGCGAGCCAGGTCCGTTTCTCTTCCGGCCGCCACGCTGGCCTTGGTTCCGATGGCGTGCGCCATCGCGCAGGCGCCCGAACCGCCCGTCGCACTGCGCGTCAACACGCAGTTGGTGCAGGTCAGCGTGATCGTGAAAGACAGCCACGGCAATCCCGTGACCGATCTGAAAGCGGGCGACTTCGAGCTCTACGATAGTGGCAGGAAGCAGGAAATCCGCGTTTTCAATCTCGAGGACTATCGCCCGGCCGCCGCTGGCCAGCCCTCAGCCGTTCCCGCAGCCGTCGCCGCTCCCGTCGTGAGCGCGCTCGAGGCCGGCATGTTCAGCAACCGGGCCCCGATCGAACCCGGCGCTCCCAACCCGCCGACCATCGTCGTGATCGATGCGGGCAACACGTGGGACCCACTGAGGATGACGTGGGCGGACCTTGTGTACGCCCGGGACGAAGTCATCAAGTTTCTCCGCCAGGTGCATCCGCAAGACCGGCTGGGCATCTACCTCATGGGGTCGGACCGGTTCTGGATCCTTCATGAGTACACGCAGAACTGCGCCGATATCGTCGAGCGGCTGGCGGCCTGGACACCGAAGGCCGCGCCGGGGCCGGGCAGCCCGAAAGCCCTGGATGTGTGGAGCGACTTCGCCCTGCGCATCACCGGCGTTGACGCCGAGACGGCGAGAGCCATCCACCGTGGGGTCTTCTATACCTCCAACCCGATGGGAGCCACAGCCCTCCCGCAAGGCTTCATTGCGGAGTCGGGAGGGCGCGGAACACACATCCTGCCTGAGTACAACAGCCCTGTCACGATCCTCGCTGCCGTAGCGGATCACCTGGCCTCCGTACCCGGCCGGAAGAACGTGGTGCTGGTTTCCGGAAAGACGTTTCTACCGCCGGAATTCAGAGATCTGCTTCAGGCTGTGCAGCCGATTATCCAAGACGGAGTCGCGGTATACACAATCGACCCCGGCGGCCTTGCGCCGTATGCTGTGGATGCGTCATACGAGCTTAGCGGACAGGCAAAGCTCGCAGCCATGAAAGACTCTACCGGGAGGGCGGCCCGCGCCGATATACAAGCGCATTTTGATCAGAAACGGCGACTCAGTCTGATGCTCCAATCTTCCTTAACCGAGCTGGCGGAAGCCACCGGCGGGCGGGTATTCTTTGCCACCAACGACATCAATGGCGCCATCCGCAGCGCTTTCGAGGACTCCCGCGTGACCTATACGCTCGGGTTCTATCCCAAGGACTCCAGCAACGATGGCTCCTTCCACCCCATCAAGGTAAAAGTCCCCGGCCGCGACCACCTGAACCTGCGCTACCGGGACGGCTATTTCGAACCCGAGCCGCCGCAGCACAATCCGCAACTCCGCGAGGCCCAACTGCGGCATGCCGTTTTTAGCCCTGTGGACGCAACCGCCATCGAACTGAGCGGAAGTGTCTCATCGGTTGCCGGGCACGAATGTGAACTGAAGCTCAATATCGGGTTAGCCGCTGTCAGCTTGTCACCCGATGGCAACCAATGGAATGGGCATCTCGAGGTTGCTCTGTATGGGCGCGACGATTCCGGCAATGGGTACGAGTCACTCTTGAAGACCGTCGATCTGAAGCTGCAACAGGACACTTACGCTAAGGCACTAAAAACCGGCCTGCCCTATGGACGAAGTTTCAGACTGGACCCGAAAGCATCCTCGCTTCGTGTGGTCGTCCGCGACCTGGCCAGCGGCAATATCGGTACGTTGACGATGCCGGCGCCGGCGGGCGCGCCCATGAACTTGGCCGCCGCTAACCCGCTGGAGAAAGAACTGGAGAATCTGGCAGCCTCGCCCGACGCCGACATAACGTCGGCGTCGGCGTCCGTGCCGTTCTTCTATGACGCTGGCGGCGCGGCACGCGTCGACCTGGCGATCGAGATACCTTCCCCCGTTCTCAATCCAACCGAAGTGAGGGGCAAGCTGCATGCCGAGATGGACATGCTCGGCCTGGCGTACAAGCCGGGGGGTGAAGAGTCCGCGCGATTCAGCGAAACAGTGAAACTCGATTTCGACAACCGCCGGAAATTCGACGATTTTCTGCGGCACCCGCTCCGCTACGAGCACCAGTTCGAAGTCGCACCGGGTAATTACCGGTTCAGGCTGATCTTCCGCACGGCCAAGGATCGCTTCGGCGTGGTCGAAACCCCGCTGGCCATCGATCCTTTCGATCCCGGCCGGCTCAGCCTCAGCGCCATAGCACTCAGCCGCGATGTGCAGCCCATATCGCCAGAGGCCGCGCAGGAAGAAACCGAGGCAGGGCGAAAACCGCTGATCTTTCGCGGTAGCCGGATCGCCGTCTCAGGCTCCGATCTGTTTTTGAAAACCGGCACCACTGAAGCGTACTTCGAGATCTACGAACCGTCCGCGTCAGGCGCCGGGCCCGTCCAGTTGACCATGCATCTGCGCCTGCTCGACGCGCAGGGCGAACAAAGGTGGGATTCCGGCGATGTCGATTTGAGCGCTCTGGCCAAGTCCGGCGACCCCATGATTCCGGTCGCACTCAAATTGCCGATCGCAGCCCTCCCGCCCGGAGTCTATCGCGCCGAGCTGAGCGTCAAGGACTCCGCCGGCAACCAGGCCGCCCGCAGTGTGCAGTTTCGGGCAGAATGAAGCGGCGGCCGCCCAGATGCCTTCCCTCCATCACTTCTGCGCGGTGCTGGTGTAGAAGCCATCCAGGAAGACGTATCGATCCCGATGCTCTTCGGGAGCGGCGTGGCTGGCGGCATCCAGGTGCATCACTTCGTGAGTTTTGCCGAAGGCAGGCCACTTGGGCAGGCCGTCGCCGTTGGGGTTGCCCTTCTTGACGAAGTTGGCAAAGTATGTGGCGATCCGCTCGGACGCTTTGCGGTCCTCCGGAGTCCAGGCGGCCTTCTTGGAATCGAGCGCGCCGAAGACATACTCCAGTTCCCAGGAGTGTCCGGCCAAACCCTTTACGTCCGGAATGGTCATGCCCTCGGGCAGCGGCACGGGGCGGTCGAAGCGGAAGCGATACACCGGCGCCTGGCCGGTGGCGGCCTGCATTTCGATCCATTTCCACGTCGAGTAAACGATGAAAGTGTCGTTGGCCAGGTCGCCGGCCGCCGCCAGCGCCTCATCGTCGTTGGAGGCAGCATACACCTTGGCGGCTGCGGCGGCTTTGTCGCCGAACGTGGCGCTCAACTGCCCGTGGAACGACGCTGCGGTGGGTTTTGGCTTACGCCCCAACACCGACCCGCGGACCTCGTCGGCGTTCCATCCGGCCAGCAGCGCGACATGGCTCTGCTTGCCGGCGGCGTAAACCGACGCCGGCTCCGCGGTTAGGAAATAGCCGTCGACGATGGGGCCAAAACGCACCCCTCCCCCCGCTGCCTTCAGAACGTCGGCCGCGGATGCGGCGCGCATCTCGGCCAGTGACTTGGCGCCTAACGAGGTGGCGAAGCTGGCTCCAGTCTTTTCCGCCTGGCCCAGCGGTTGCCCAGCCAGAATGCCGCCCGTGTTGAACATGCCGCCGCTTTCGCCGATGACCCCGCGGAACAATCCCGCTGCCAGGGGCGAAGCCATTAGCGCGCTCACCGCCGCGCTTCCCGCCGACTCTCCGCCGATAGTCACTTTGGCGGGATCGCCGCCAAACGCCGCGATGTTGCGTTGCACCCACTGCAGCGCCGCCACTTGGTCGAGCATGCCGTAGTTGCCGGACGCCTTGTGCGGCGATTCGGCGGTGAGTTCGGGATGGGCAAGGAAGCCGAACACGCCCAGACGGTAATTCACCGTAACCACGATGATGCCCTTCTTGGCGAAGTTGGTGCCGTCGTAGCGCGGCTCATCGCCCGAACCGGCCGCGAAGCCGCCGCCGTGAAAGTACACCAGCACCGGCAAGTGTTTCCTGGCCGGCGAAGGTGTCCAGACGTTCAGATAGAGGCAATCCTCGCTGATGCCCTTATCGCGAAAGATCATGTCGCCGAAGATATTGCCCTGGAAGCAACGGGCGCCGAACTGATCCGCCTTGCGGACGCCAGTCCACGCCGCTGCCGGCTGCGGCGCCTGCCAGCGGAGAGCGCCCACCGGCGGCGCAGCGAAAGGCACGCCTTCGAAAACCCGCACGGCGGAATCCGCGCTGGCTATCCCAGCGAGAACGCCGCCTTCAACCTTAACCTGATCCGCCGCGGCAGCCGCGGCCACGGCACATAGCAGCAAGCATCCGCTTCGCACCGACACTGCATAGGGTCCATGCATCGCAAGTTCTCCTCAGACCCAGAGTGTAACCCGCTTGCAGGCCCGTGGCATACGCACTCGTGCGTGCCCGAGTCGATTGCCGAGTTGGCTTGCAGGATACCGCGGCAAAAGACCAGCGGCGTGAAAAAGGAACGCAGCGCCGCGGCTCAGACACGCCAATCGGAGCCGCGACCATAGGGAGCGGTTCAGCGCAGACAGGCCCGTTAGGCGTCTCCACTTGCTCCAACGCCTTCCCCGATTTCCCGCAACCTCAACCCTTGCACGGGATGGGTCAACAGCTTCTCGGCGGCTTGCAGAAAACGGACCGTGTGCGGCAATCGCGCGTGCAGTTCGAACGCCGCCTCATCCACCCACTCGGAGTAAACCGCGAACACCGGTGGCTGCCGAATCGACTCGAATACATGAATCCTCAAACATCCGGCCTCAGCTCGCGTAGGCGCGAGATTCTGTAGCATCGCCTCGCGGAATTCCGCCTCTTTACCCGGCTGAGGCTCAAAGCGGACAACAAAGTGCATGGACACGCAGCACCTCCTCAGTGACCAGGATGCAACCATGCGTGCCACAGTTTCAGCTTCCCTCCACACTCCAAGAACAGCCGCCGCCGCTGCTGCTATAATGGGGTAGTTCCGCGCCACCTCCGTCTGATTATGTTTTTTAGCGTCAAAGAGATGGAAGTGCGGAAGATTCGGTTCGACGAAACCTTCCGCGCCGGGCAGATCGATTTTGCAGGGGACGATTTAGAGCAGGAATCGTTGCTGTGCGCTTCCGGCGAGGCGGCGCTGGTGCCGCATTCGTCGGGCGAGGTTCGCATTCAAGGGAGATATCGCGTGGAAGTTTCGGCGGCCTGCGACCGCTGCCTGGAACGGACGCGCTACCCGCTGGAGGCCAGCTTCGATTTGTATTACCAGCCGGTCGAGACGATCGCCCGCGAGGAAGAAGTCGGCATCGACGAAGCCGAGTCGGAAATCGGGTTTTACGAAGGCGGGGGCATCGAGTTGGAAGATGTCCTCCGCGAGCAGATTCTGCTGGCCTTGCCGATGCAGCGAATCTGCCGGGAAGATTGCAAGGGGATTTGCCCTACGTGCGGCCAGAACCGGAATCAGGGTCCGTGCAATTGTAAGATGGAAGACGCGGCGGGCCGCTGGGCGGCACTCGGGAATCTGGAGATTCCCTAGGGATGGAACCGGCCTCCGGGGTTGAGCCCGGGCCGTGACTGTGTGCACTGACAGATTGTAAAGGTTGACGAGATATGCCTAATCCAAAACGTAGACACTCCCAAAGGCGGACCGCGACGCGGCGCGCGCACGACGCGCTGAAGCCGGCGGGCCTTTCGGAGTGTCCCAACTGCCACGAGCCCAAACTGCCGCACCGCGTGTGCCCGCACTGCGGGCAGTACAAGGGCCGCGAAGTAGTCGAAGTCGCACAGGAGTAACTCCGGTTCCCAAATGCTGACCGTTGCGTTGGATGCAATGGGCGGAGATCACGCCCCCAAGGCCGAAGTCGAGGGAGCGGTCCTCGCCGCCCGGCAATTAGGCGTAAAGGTCATCCTGGTCGGCCAGGAAGACCTGGTCCGGCAGGAGCTCACCAGGTACGACGACTGGGACGAGCTGCCGATCGAAGTGGTGCACGCCAGTCAGAACGTCACCATGGAGGACCCCACCAAGGCTGTCCGCACCAAGCGCGACAGTTCGGTGAAGGTTGCGTCGCGGCTGGTACGCGACGGCCGGGCCGCGGGATTGGTGTCGGCCGGCAACACCGGCGCCGTGATGGCCACCGCGAAAATCATCCAGGGAGTGGTTCCTGGAGTGAAACGGCCCGCGCTGGCCGGCCTCTTCCCGACTTCCAAGGGCCCCACCCATCCGGTGATCGTGCTGGATGTCGGCGCCAACGTGGATTGTTCGCCGCACATGCTGGAGCAGTTCGCCGTGATGGGCGAAATCTACGCGCGCATCATCGTGAAACGCGACCGGCCGCGGGTGGGCCTGCTTTCCATCGGCGAGGAGCAGCACAAGGGCAACGACCTCACGCGCGCGGCGTGGCCGCTGCTCAAGAACCTCAATCTGAATTTCATCGGCAACGTGGAAGGCCGCGATATCTACGGCGGCGACGTGGACGTGGTGGTGTGCGACGGCTTCACAGGCAACGTGGCGCTGAAGGTCAGCGAAGGCGTGGCCGACCTGGTGAAACACACCCTGCGCGAGTCGCTCGAAGCCACCATCTCCGCCAAGATCGGTTACGTGTTTTCGCGCACCGCGCTCAACGATTTCAAGAAACGCCTGGATTACTCCGAATACGGAGGCGCGCCCCTGCTGGGCGTCCGCGGCGTCTGCATTATCAGCCACGGCCGCGCCAATGCCAAAGCCATCCGCAACGCCATTCGCGTGGCCGCCGAGTTCTCCCAGGGCCAGGTCAACCAGCGGATCGAAGAGGAGCTGCGGACCTCCGCTTCCGAGAAGATCGCCGCAGTAAAAGTGCCGTGACCGGCGCCCGGAAGCATGTGGGGCACGCGCTTTCGCCTGCCAACCGCCTGCTTAGAAGCTTGGCGCCGCCGCTGTTGGTGGCCTTCGCCTGCATGCACCCCGTGAGCGGGCGAGAGGAGCCCCGTCCCGGCCCACACGTCACCTGGAGCCTATCCGTCGAACCGCTGACCATCGCGCCCGGCGCCGCAACGGTGGCTCGCATCAACGCAACCATTGAGCCGGGATGGCACCTCTACGCGGCGTCCTCTCCCGCTGGGCTTCCGGCATCCTTCTTTCTTTCGATGAACGGCGCGGCGGCGCACACGCACCTCTATCAGAGCGCGCCTCAGCGCGCGTTCGACCCCAACTTCAATAGCCAGACCGAAACCTTCGAAGATTCCGCGGCTTTCGCGCTGGTGATCGAGACACGGCCTGACGCGCGGGTTGGCCCGACCACGCTCGAAATCCTCGCACGCTACCAAACCTGCAATGACAAGACATGCGTGCCGGGCAGGTGGTCGGGGACGGCGAATCTCACAATCGACCCTGCCGCCAAGGTCGCGGCTATCGCGCTGCCTCCTGGTTTGACGGAGGTGAAAGCGCTGGCGCCCGCTCCTGCCAACGCCGTCGCTCCCCAACAGCCCTGGACGCTGTTCCTCCTCGCCGCATTCGGTTTCGGTCTGGCTTCCATCTTCACGCCGTGCTGTTTCCCGATGATTCCCATCACCATGTCGTACTTCCTCAACCGGCCATCCGGCGGGCGGCGCGACGCAGTCTTGCAGGCGGTGGTTTTCTGTCTCGGAATCATCGTCCTGTTTTCCGGGCTCGGCCTGATCATCACGGCCGCGCTGGGGCCGGTGGGAGTCGTCCAGTTGGGCGCCAGCCCCTGGGTCAACGGCTTCATCGCCGCGCTATTCATCGTCTTCTCACTCAGCTTGCTGGGCGCGTTTGAGATCACCATCCCGTCGTCGATCTTGACGCGCCTGAACCAGGCTTCCGGCACCGGCGGATTCGCCGGAACGCTGCTGATGGGCCTCACCTATTCGCTCGCGTCATTCGCCTGCGTGGGGCCGTTCGTGGGTACCCTTCTGGCGGCTTCGGTTTCGGGCGGACGTCTGCGCCCGCTGGTTGGCATGGTGACGTTCTCCACCGGTATGGCTCTGCCGTTCTTCTTTCTGGCGCTGTTTCCCGCGGTTCTCAAGAAGATGCCGCGCAGCGGCGGTTGGCTGGCGCGGGTAAAGATCGTCTTGGGATTCGTGATTCTGGCCGCCAGCTTGAAGTACCTGAGCGCGGTGGATCAAACGCTGGGATTGGGATGGCTGACGCGCGAACGATTCCTGGCGGCATGGATCGTGCTGTTCGCCATGGCCGGCTTCTACCTGCTGGGACTGCTGCGCCTGGAAGGCGTCAACCCGGACGAGCCGCTCGGGTTGGGACGCCTTGCCACCGGCACTGCGTTTCTGATTTTTGCCGTCAGCCTGGTGCCGGGCATGTCGGGCGGCAACTTGGGCGATCTGGATGCGTACGTGCCCGCGCCCGCGGAACGCGTCAACTTCATAGGCTTCACTCGCGGCGGCCCGGCGTGGCTCAAAGACCAGTACCGGGAAGCGCTCGACCAGGCCCGCCGCGAAGGCAAGCTGGTCTTCATCAACTTCACCGGCGTGGCCTGCGCCAATTGCCACTGGATGGAAGCCAATATGCTTCCCCGCCCCGAAATCGCCGCCGCGCTCGAGCGATTCGTGCTGGTGGAACTTTTCACCGACCGCGCCGACGCGGTCAGCGAGGCCAACGAGAAGCTGGAAGAAACCAAGTTCGGCACCGTCGCCGAACCCTATTACGCCATCGTGCGGCCGGATGAAAGCGTGCTGGCGACGTTCGAGGGCCGCACCACCAATGCACAAGAGTTTCTCGCATTTCTGAACCGGGGCGCTGCCGGTCCCCTGCCCGCCGCCCAAGCCGCGCCGCCGGAGGCAGACGCAACGCGCTTCACCGCGCTCGATGGCAACCTGATCGATGGTACCGGAAAAGTCCTGGTGCTGGATTTCTGGGCCACCTGGTGCGTTCCGTGCATTCAGGAGATGCCGCAATTCAACCGCTTGTACCACGAGCTGTCGCCGAAAGGACTAGCCCTAGCCGGCGTGGCCATGGATGACGAAGGCGTTGCGGTCGTCAAGCCATTCCTGGCCAAGCACCCGGTCGATTATCCGATCACGCTGGGTTCGGCGGCAATCGGCAAGAAATACGGCGTGGAGAACCTGCCGGTGACGCTGGTCTTTGACCGCTCCGGCAAGCTCGTCAAACGCTTCGACGGCTACACCAAGGAAGCCGACTTGCGTGCCGCGATCAAGGCAGCGCTTTAGGTCTCCGACCTTGCGATCGTCGTCCGATCTGAGCCGCGACCATAGGGAGCGGTCATGCCGCATCAGCATCGAATCCCGCGGCAATGGTAATGGAGCCGCCTCCAACCAGGGGCGGATGGCCTATTGCTTCGCGCCGCCCGCGTCAGGCTGGGCGGCCAGAGCCGTCAGGTCGCGCACCAGGTTCGCTATTCCATTATCGAAGTTCTTCTGCCAAGTCTTCGCCAGAATCGCGCTTTCCACTGGTTCGGTGATCGTCCAGAGTAAGAAGTGAGTCTTGCTGTCCAGGATGGTTAGTGTCACCAGAGGTTGATAAGTGTCCACCTTTCCGGTGCCGGAAAGGTGGGCGCTGAAACGTATCTCGATAACAAGGTCCGCGTCGATGGGAGCGCCGACGATTTCAAATCTCCCCGAGCTCTTTATAGCGGCATAGAACTGATTGTAAGGCTGTTCGGCGTCCCCAGCACGCTGGAGAATAGCGAAAGCGTTGCCATCGAACCCGGCGTTGGCAATGAATACCTTCCTGGCTGTCAGAATCTGCGCAGGGACGGGAGGCGGCACCGGCGTTGGGTCTTTGTCCGCCGCCGCGAGCGGCAGCGAGGCCAATGCTGCACTCAAAACCGCGGCGCAGATTCTCGGACTGGTCGCAGATGAAGCCCGCATTGTTATTATTACTCGCTCCAATCGTTAGGCGGCCCAACAAAGCGAAAGGTTACCGCTGACCAAAGCTCACTTGTTGAGACCCGGCCCAGTCCACACTGTCTTCAAGGATACGAACATCTGGGCACGAGGCGTAACAGAGAGTCGCTCACCATATAATCTGGCCAACTCGAGCGCCTCCTCATCCGTGTCGGACCGGCGAACGAGGTTATCGAGTGAGGCTATTCTGTACCTTCCCGGGGGCACACCAGTGAAGCTAAAAGCTCCCTCGCCGGTCAAGGAAGTCAATTTATAGCTCCACGCGAGGGAAGGATCCTCGGGAACCAATACTGCCATCGGACTGGCCATGCCTTGCACCGGTGGAGAGGCTGTGCCAGCAATCGTGCCGGCGTCGGTTCCGACATGAATTGTGACGTTCCCACCTCCGATAGAAGTAGCTGGATAGAGGGGTATCGTCGCGTCTCCCAGGCCAACGATAGAAAGAGCCGCCACGTACGAGTTTGCCGCGAGGCCCAGAACCTGGACGAAGTACGAGTCGGGCGGAAGTTGGCCTATTCGAAAGCCGCCACTATCATCCGGTTGCACTTCGCGGTAGGGACCTCGGATGTTGACAGGCGAAAAGCGCACTCGCAGGCCCGAATAGACAATCGCTTTTCCAGGATCGTCTTCGCCGTCAACGACGATCCTGCCTGACACTATCGAACGCCTGTCCTCGATACTCAACCGGGACGCTGAGGGACTGCCGACAGTAACCGCAACTGCATCATAAACCGTGTTTCCGTCCGCGGAACGCGCAGCAATGATATAGTCCCCATTCGTAAGGCGAAGGTCAACTTCAGAATCAATCGCAGCGTTGAATTCGATGGGAATTGCGTCCGGCTCAGTCGATATATGCCCCACGGGCAAGACATTCAGTATCAGTCTTGCGGGAATGTCAGATCGTCGGGAAACCCGCACGCACCCCAAGTGACTACGGCCGAGCTTGAATGATGGCACTACCAGGTCCGTGCCGGACGACGCGCTGAGGGGCTGCGCGGTCTCGACGTCGGGGGACCCTGAATAGTATAAACTCGAAATACTCGAGTCAGTGTCATGCTCCTCGCACTTGCACTCTTCACGATTGTGCGATCGTACGACCTCAGGCGCATTGTGAGCGAACAAATAGAAGCTGATCGGGTCCAAGCCGTCAAAACGATACCAGCCGGCCGAATCCGTAACTTGTTCGGACCAGCTTAACAGGCGCCAGGCCCCTAAGTGACGTCGTCGCGTCAATAGCGTCACATGGACGCCACTTATGCCGGCACCACCCTCATCAATTACTTTTCCAGTTATACTCGCGTTGCGATGCAATGCGATCACAAACTCAGTGGAGACGAAGCCCGTATCGACGGTGATAGCCTTGCCCGGTCGTCCCACATCTGAGGCGCCGTATTCCGCCCTCGTATATCCCGGCAGTGCGGCGGCAATGCGATATGACCCTCCCGAAATCGACGTAAAGGTGAAATGCCCATCGACCGCACTGGTCGTGTTCGCCGCTATTGTCTGGTTGTCTCCGGACAGCAGCAAGACCACCGCCTGGCCCAAAGGAATAGACGTGGCGGCGTCCATTACGCGTCCATCGATCGAAAACGTACTAAGTTTTCCTTGAGGCAGCGTAGTGGACAATTGCGCCGCTGCGCATGCAACCGCGCAAAGCAACCCACATCCGGAGAACCGGATCACCACGAAACGCTCCTCGTTGAACACGTTGAACACCGACAGAAATCGAGCAGTCTACGGATGTTTACCCATGCTCATCGGTGGCTTGCAACGGTTTTCCCCGCTTCTTATTCCACCACCTCAAACGGAATCTTGCGGGCGACCTCGCGCCGCGTGACATCCTTCGCGTGAATCTCCGCGATATAAGAGCCGGCGGCAAGATCTTCCACCTTCAAGCGGAATGCCACCGGGATTACAGGATTACCAGGCTTGATGAACTTGCTGATGTCCATGGCGCCGGTATCGGTCTTCGCATCGCCGGTCTTGGCATCCAGCAGTCGGATCTCGACGGTCACAGGGGTCGCGAGTGGCGCGGCGGGCTTGGTGGCGCCGCCCGGGGCCTGCTCGGAAGCTCCCGTGCTGCGCAGCAGCGGTTCATAGACTTCCAGGTAGCAGACCGCGGTGTCGGACTTCTTGAAGTGGTTGCTGCCGCCTGGTGTAATTTGCATGCCTTGGGCGACCAGGGGGGCGCGGCCATCCAGCAGGTCGGCATCCATGTCCGAATCCACCTCGCTTACCTTGCGGAACTCGGTGCTGAGTGCAACGCCCGAGAGGAATAAAGCCTTGCCATCATACGGGTCGATGGTCAGCGGATCCTTCTCCAGCTTGCCGAATTCTTCGCCGCCGGAGCTGAAGAGCACCTTCAGATCGTAGGAACCGGCGGCCAGGTCGAACTGGGTGTCATAGTGCAAGAATGGTTTCGCCAGAAAGGCCGCAAGCTCCTTCTTGTCGGCGAAGTCGAGCTTGACCGTGTCGCTGAACCGCGCGCCCACCGAGCCATTGGCGTTGTAGGCAATCCCTAGTATGTTGACTTCGGCGTGCTGCCGGCCTTTCGCCTTGGTGAATTGAATGGAATTGGAAGGAATCTCCAGGGCCAGATCGAGACGTGCCGCGTTGGGGGAGAGATAAAAGAACGGCGTCTGCATGACGGCGGACTGGATGGTGCCGGGGGCGCCGGCGGCTGCGCGCGTCTCCAGGTCGCGCTCGGCCGGCTTGCCCGCCAGCAGGTCCACCTGCTTCACGTTGCAATAGCCGCTGCGCGCACGCACTATGTATCCGCCGTGCTCCACTTTCACCTTCAACAGGTGGCAGCTCCCCTCCGGGTTGTCCGGTGGCGTGTATCCAATCAGGTAGTACTGGTTCTGCTCCTTGCCGATCTTGTCCAGACCACCCAGCAGGTCGTTGGTGTTGGCAATCACGAATCCGCCCGTGCCATCGGCCAGCATGTACATGAGTTGCTGGTTGTCGGATGCACTGGGTGGTGGCTGGGGAACGATGATGCGCGGAGGCGTTGTTATGTAGTTGGGGTTGACTCCGTTGGTGGGACCGCGCGAGCCCGTGCCGGTGCCCGTGTTGGTCGGTCCACGGCTTGGACCCGGACCCGAGGTGGGGCCACGGCTTGGAGCCGAAGTCCCGCCACCGGGCGAAGTCCCGCCTCCGGGCCTGGAACCGCCGCCCGATGAAGTACCCGTGCCACCCGTCCCCGTGCCGCCCGTGGGGCCAGAGGAACCGCCGCGTTGGAAATAAGCGACCGGCTGCACCAGGCTGTAGCCTCCCAGCCCCAACGCCGCGAAAAGGCCGCGCGGGGCGGTAGGATTCAAAGCGCCATGCCCAGGGCCCTGCCCGCCTAACGGAACGGACGGCATCGCCGGCGGCGCTCCCACCAGACCGCGCACATCGATCGGATAGATAGCCACATTCGCTTTGTTGCAGGTGTCCGTAACGGCGGTCACCTCGGACCGGATCTCCACGCTCAACGGGAAGCCTTCCGTGAACAGCACCAGGATCTTGCGGCCCGGAACCGTCGCCAGTCCTTGCACCAAGCCGCGCAATCCCAACAGCAAATCGCGTTGCCCAAACTCGGCCTCCGCAGCCGTCGACAGGCTCGGCGACCCGGCGTCCAGAGCGGGTGCGGACGGCGTGGAAGCATCGCCGCCCACCGCCAAGGTTCCCGCGTTCGGATCGACGTTGGCGAGCTTTGCGCCGCTCACCACCTGCTTCAGCCGCTCCGCATCGGCGGTAAAGTTTTGCGCGATCTTCACCCCGCCGGTGAAGTTGACCACCGCCATGTAACGGTTGGGCCCGGCATTGGCCTCGACGAACTTGCCCGCCGCCCGGCGCGCTACCGCCTGGTCGCTCAAATTCATGGTCGAGTTGTCGAAAAACAACACCAGGTAATGTTTCTGGGCGCTGTTGGACGAAGCCGCCTCGGCTTCGTACGAGAAGCTGCGAATCGACTGTTCCTTGCCATCCTCCAGCACCTTGAACTCTTTCTGCGACAGGTCGGGGACGTAATTGCCCTTCTTGTCCGTCACCACGGCGTCCACCAACACCTGCTTGGTTTCGGTTCGGATCACCATGCCTGAATTGGGGACGGGTTGGCTTTGCTGCGCCGGCACCGCCATCACCGCCAGAAAAATGAGTCCGGCTATTCCGCGGATTCGCATCTCATCGCCTTTCTGTACTCTATGGTATGTCCACCCGGCAATCGGTGGCTGACCTTAATAGTTCCTTAATTCGCCGTCCGCCCCCGCGCAATCGAACAACGCACTACCGGAAGATACCGGCCACAGTCGTCACAGCTTCAGTCTGATGGATCGAGAAGCTCCACGCCAGACTCTTCCGAGCCATAACCCCCACAATCCCCGCTCGCCGGCCTGCTGCGTCCGCCGCTGTCTGCCTGGCTGCCGCATCCATGGCGATAGGCTGTAGAGTTTTTCGGCAACACTCCCCGCAGGGCCGCCCACCGAATCTCGCCACACTGCCGCTATGGTATGTCCACCGTGCCGTTGAGGGCCGTCATGAGCGAGCCTTCCGAATCGCGCACCACCAGCCGCACGACGTACGAGCCCGGCTTGGCCTCCAGGCTCATGCGGACCGTGATGCCTTGCGCCAGCCGGTGTTGCAGGGATTCGTCGCGCAAGCTCAGGTCGACGTGCTTCACCGCTCCTGTCACTATGTTGCCATTGCGGTCGAACAGCGCCGAGACCACCGTGATGTTGTCCAGGTTTCGGCCCTCCGCCTTGCGGAATTTCGTCCCGGCGAGAGCCACGTGCGCCAGCACCGTCACCGTAGCCGCATCGCCCGCGCCTTTGAAGAACTGGGTGTGCAGTTCGACCGGCAGATCGCTGATCTCTTCGCGCGAGTACACGGCGTCCTCGATCTCCCGCCTGGCGGTGGCGGCGGCGTCCTCCAGGTGCGTGGGCGCATAGTAGCCGCGGCGCGCTTCGATGGCGTAGCCAGACTTCGATTCGATCGCAACCTTCAATCCGTGAAAGCTGCCGTCGAGCTTCAGATTCTGCGGCTGAAAGCCCAGCACGTAATAGACTTCGGGGGTTGAGGACGTGCGGCGGAAACCCTCCTCCAGATCGTTGTTGTTGTGGAAATATGTGCCGCCCGTGTCCGCTGCGACTTCAGCCAGCAGAGCCTCTTGCAGCGCCTCGCTCTGGCGCAGGAGGGTTTGCTTGGTCTGCTCGGCAGGGGGGCCAGCGCCTCCAGAATTGACACTTCGCGTGACCGCCGGGAATTGGCCCGTGGGTGCTACGTCCAGCACCACGCGCGAGGCGTCGATGTTTGTCGTATAAACGCCTCTGGCGTTGAGCACATTGATGATCACGTTGGCGTGCAGCGCCCGGTCGATCACATCGTACTCGTCCGGCGCGTTTTCGGCTAAAGTGAGGAATCCGGGTGAAACCAGCACCAGAATCCGCTCGCCGGGCATGGCCGACATGCGCCGCACCGCGTCCTTGAGCGCTGCCAGCGCAACCCGCGTCTCCTGCTCCCCTGCATTCAGAACCTGCTGCGCCATCGGCAGCACGCTTGCCTTGGGGAGTTCGGCTGGGTCCGTTCGAAGGCAGGATGCGAGCTCAACTACAGCCGCCGCGACAGCCTGAGCGTCCTGCTTGTTGACGATTTGGTCGGCCTGGTAGTAGCTGATGTCCGGACATTCCTGGCCGCCGGAGCGGGCGATCGGGTGCGGCGCCAAACGCTCTATCCCGTCGCGCAACTCGTTGCGGTCATCGGTGAAGTCCAGCGCACCCTGGCCCGAGGTGGCGAAGATGGCGGCGCGATCGGTAGTCTTCAACTGGGATTCGATGTGGTGCTCCGCGGCGGCGCGTACCCGCACCAGGTCGGCGGCGTCCACATGTATGTCGTCGAACAGGTACCCGATGAAGCGCTGCGGCATCGCGGCCGTGCGGACCGGCGCCGCCGCGGCTTCGCTGGCGAGTTTCTGCTGCTCTGCCGACGGTTGCACGGGAGCCGGCACGCTGCCCGGTCTTTCCACCGTGAACCGGTCGATCTCCTGCAGTTTTCCTTTGTCGAAAAGGCGGAAGGACTCCTTGGTCAGGCCCTCAACGGCGCGCCCCTGCTTGTCCCGCACCACCACCGGCACCATCACCAGGTTGACGTGTGACGTGAAGGTGGCCTTTTCTTCGCGGATGGTGATCTCGGGCTGGCTCTGCGGAGCTGTGGGAACCGCCGGGGGCTGGCCGGCGAGCGGCCAGGAAACCATACTCAGACACGCTCCCATCGCCAGGCTCACGAAACAAGCCCGCGACTGGGAAAGGACGGCCATCAAAATCTCCTTGATAATAGCACCCGCCGAACCCAGCTATGGTATTTCCACCGTGCCGTTGAGGGCCGACATCAGCGAGCCTTCCGAATCGTGCACCACCAGCCGCACTACGTACGAACCCGGCTTGGCGTCCAAGCTTATGCTGACCGTGAGGCCCTGCGCTAGCCGGTGTTGCAGCGACTCGTCGGGCAAGTGAAGGTCAACGTGCTTCGCAGCCCCGGTCACCAGTTTCCCGTTGCGGTCAAACAGCGCCGAGACCACCGTCAGGTTATCCAGGTTGCGGCCATTCTCTTGGCGGAATTTCGCCCCGGCGAGATCCAAGCGCGCTAGCACCGTCACGGTAGCCGTATCGCCTGCGCCTTTGAGGAACTGGGTGTGTAGTTCGACCGGCAGATCGCTGATTTCTTCGCGCGAGTACAGGGCGTCTTCGACCTCCCGCTTGGCGGTCGTGGCGGCGTCCTCCCGGTGCGTCGGAACATAGTAGCCTCGGCGCGCTTCGATGGCGTAGCCGGCTTTCGGTTCGACCGTCACCTTCAAGCCGTGAAAGCTGCCGTCAAGCTTTAGGTCCTGTGGCTGAAAGCCTAGCAGATAATAGACTTCCGGGGTCGACGAGGTGCGCCGGAATCCCTCGTCCAGATCGTTGTTGTTATGGAAATAGTTGCCTCCCGTATCCGCCGCGATTTCCGTTAACAGGGCCTCTCGCAGCGTCTGGCTCTGGTGCAGGAGGTCTTGCTTGATCTGCTCGAGAACCGTGGGCGCCATGGTGATGGAGGATGTGGCGTCCATCACGGCGCGGGAGGCGTCAATGTTGGTTGTATAAACGCCCCTGGCGTTGAGGACGTTGATGATTACACTGGCGCGGAGGGCGCGCTCGATAGCATCGTACTCGTCCGGCTGATGTTCGGCCAAGGTGAGGAAGCCCGGGGACACCAGCACCAGCACTCGCTCGCCGGGCATGGTCGCCATCCGCCGCACCGTTTCTCTGAGCATCGCCAGCGAAACCTGCGTCTCCTGCTCCCCTGCTTGGAGGACGCGCTGCGCTTTCATCTTCGCAAGCATGGCCGCTGTTCCTCCGTCCTTCGGGTGAAGGCACCAAACAACCTCGGCAATCGCCGCGTCGAGAGCCTGCGCGTCATGCTTGTCAAGAATCATGTCGGCTTGGTAGTAGCTGATGTCGGGACACTCCTGGCCGATGGATCGGGCTATCGGGTGGGGCGCCAGGCGTGCCAGGCCATTGCGGAGCTGGTCGGGGTCGTCGGTGAAGTTCACGGCTCCCTGGCCCGAAGTTGTGAAGATGGCGGCACGGTCGGTGGGCTTTAACTGGGTTTCGATGTGCCGCTCGGCAGCGGCGCGTGCGCGTATCAGGTCGGCCGCTTCCACATGCACGTCGTCGAACAGATACCCGATGAAACGCCGCGGCATAGCAGCCAACGGACGCGGGGCCGGTACACCTTCGCCGACGGTTCCCCGTTCTTCCACCGGCCGCGCAGCAGTCTGCTGGCTGCCCGGCTTTTCTACCGTGAACCGCGAGATTTCCTGTAGCTTTTCGTTGTCGAATAGATGGAACTGGTCCTTGGTGAGACCGGCCACCGCCCGTCCCTGACGGTCCCGCACCACCACCGGCACCATCACCAGGTTGACGCGCGAGGTGAAGGTGGCCTTTTCTTCGCGAGCGCTGATCTCCGGCTGATCCTTCGGCGCCAAGGAAGCGGCCGGCGGCTGGCCGGCGCAGGCTGCGGCAGACAGACACCCCGCCATCGCCAGGCGCACAAAACCGGCGCGCCGCTTGGCAATTTCGGTCATCGCGTTCTCTTTGAGAATAACACCCGCTAAAACGCGAGGTTGCGGAGCCCTGTGGGGTGGGTTGCTTACCCGCGCGCCGATTGTCAATCGGCGCAGCCGGGCAGTGCCCGGCCAGCCCTTCTCAGGTGTAAATCCCTTCGACCGGCTGTCCGCGCAGATCCTCGGCCGCCTGCGCCTGCATGTCCTCGCTCAGGCTGTCGAGCGCTTCAACGATCTTCTGGAACGTAAAAGCCGCCTGGTTTTGCGGCCCGTAAACCTCAACCACCAGAGCGGCCAGTTCGTTCAGTTTGATCCGCGCTTGCTTCAACTCGCGGCCCAACTCCAAATGTTCCTCGCGGGTTAGAGGTTGCGGTCTTTCAGGGCGCATCAGGGCGTATCCATGGCCGAAGTGGTCGAGCTTGCGAGCATGAGATCGGGCCGGCCCACAGTGTAACATACGGCCCGTTCCGGCTTTCTCGCCACGGCTTGGTACAATCGCTCTAATGCCCAACGATATCTACGCCGTTTTCGATACGACCGAAGGCAAGTTCAAGATCCGTCTGTTTGCCGCCCAAGCCCCCCGCACCGTGGAGAACTTCGTCTCCCTGGCCGAGGGAATCAAGACCGGCAAACCGTTTTACGACGGCACCATTTTTCACCGCGTGATCCCGGACTTCATGATCCAGGGCGGCGATCCGGAGGGCACCGGCCGCGGCGGCCCCGGCTACAAATTCGCCGACGAGTTTCATGCCGAGCTCAAACACACCAAGCCGGGCGTGCTGTCCATGGCCAATGCCGGGCCCAACACCAATGGCAGCCAGTTCTTCATCACGGTGGCCGCCACGCCCTGGCTGGACAATAAGCACACGGTGTTCGGGGAAGTGACCGAGGGTTACCCGGTGGTCGAGAAGATCTCCAAGACGCCGCGCGGCTCCCAGGACCGCCCATCGAAGGATGTGAAGATCCTCTCCGTCAAGATCGAGAGGAAGTAGCGGCGCCTCCCGGGGGCGTCCCCCATGCGACTGGCGATCTTCGGTGGCACCTTCGACCCGATCCACAACGCCCACTTGGGGCTGGCCCGCGCGGCTCTTTCCCATTTTCGCCTCGATCGCGTGCTCTTCGTCCCCGCCGCGCATCCGCCGCACAAGGGCGGAGTGACCGCGGCCGGCTTCGACGATCGCGTGCGCATGGCGGAACTGGCCTGTGCCGACGAGCCGCGCTTCGCCGTTTCACGCCTGGAAGAGGGCACCCGCCGCAGCTATTCGATCGACACCATCGAGAAAGTGCGCGCCTCTCTCGCCCCCGCCGACGAGCTGTTCTTCCTGATCGGCGCCGACGCCTTCGCCGAAATCCGCTCCTGGCATCGCTGGCACGACGTGGCCCGGCAGGTGGTTTTCCTGGTGATCAACCGCCCCGGGCATTCCTGCGCGATACCGAATGGCTTGACGGCGGAACGGCTGGTTTCGCCGCAAATGGATATCTCATCCTCCGCCATCCGCCAGCGCCTCGAGCGCGGCGAGCCAGCGGCCGACGTCCCTCCGCCCGTGCTCGATTACATCGTGCAGCACGGCCTGTACGGAATGCCACAGCATACCTGATCGCTCACGTACTTGTCAATTCTTGATCGCTCAGGTATGATAAATCATGGCCGTAACGAAGAAAGATCCAGCCGCGGTTGCCTTGGGGCGCAAAGGTGGCAAAATCGGCGGGCCGGCAAGAGCCGCCAAACTCACTCCCGAACAACGCAGTGAAATCGCGCGGAGAGCGGTTCAGTCGCGCTGGGCGAAAGCGAAGAAAGGCGGCAGCCACAAGCTTCGCCAACGCATCAATTCTGCAAGAGTCGCTACCACTGCGGACAATTCGGACCAAGCGCTCCTATCCCTGTTGAAGCGTATCAGAGCAACCGACAGTCGGGCTGAGTTCCGCCGCCTTTCCGATAAGATTGCGCGCGTGATTTTCCACAAGCAATTCGAGAACGCCTAAGAAAGCTCTCCACGAGTCGGTAGCATCCAAACCACGACCGAGGCCAGTCGGAGGCAGTGAGACCTTCAATGTGAGGGTGAGTTGTCCGTCGGCCAGACATTCGTACAAAGCTCACTGTAATGAAGTATTGGTTGACTTGTACGAACAGAGGCCGTATAGTAATATCATAGAGAACGTACACTGATGGAACAGGGCGCCAAGAAGCTATTTAAAGAACGCGAACAGCTCCGGCAACAGATCGAGAAAACCAATGCGCGTATCAAAGCAATCGATATGGCTCTCGACATTATGGAGTTACGTCAGGCGCACGACCCGAAGTTCCTTGAGGCGGAACAGTCGCTGGAGGACGTATTTCGCAATTCCACTCTGCCTCAAGCGTGCGAGACGACCTTCATGATCTTTGACGGCTGGCTTGACAAAAACCAAATGGAATATCTACTGACCATCGGGGGGTATCCCTTCGATGCCAAAGACCCCACCAATTCCGTGGACGTCACATTACGACGTATGGCGGCTGATGGAAAGTGTGAAATGGAAAAGCGCGGCGGTTCGAGCAATCGCTACCGCGCGGTGCGGGCAACCTGAACTGGACGGGGAGAAGCGTGGGCCCGGCTGTGTGAAATTGGGACCTTACCGCGGGACCCATGTTCGCCGCAGATGGTATCTCGCCCACGCCCGCGCTGTGACGGATCGCCCATTCGAGAGTGAGAATGCCGAAGATAAGGAAGCCGCCACCACCGAAAGTCATGGATCACCTTCTCAGGCGCCACCAGGAGCGCCTCAACTCATCCGCCGATCTATTGGAATTGAAGCACTGGATGGAGTCCGAGCCTATCGTGCCGGCTGGAAAATGGTTCAAGCGCTTCTCGAACTTCACGTTGGCGGGTAACGGCGAAATGCCCTCAACGTTCCTCACACCGGGCATGGCCGTTGAAGGTGAAGAGGTTCAGTAACAGCCTCACCCCACAATCTCCAGAAACGCTCGCGCGGCGTGGCTTAGCGCGCGGCGCGTGGGATACACCAGGCGGATTTTTCGCTCGATGTTCATTTCCTTCACCCGCACTTCGCGCAGCAGCTTCTGCTCGATCTCCTGCTCCACGCACATGCGCGGCAGAAACGCCACGCCCTGGTTGTCCTGCACCATCTTGCGAATGCTCTCGATGGTCGGCATGTCGACATCCATGCGCAGCGGCACCTTGCGCGACTGAAACTCGCGAATCACCACGTCGCGGTACGGCGACATCACGTTGTGGGCGATGAAATTCTCCTCCGCCAGATCGGCGATGGAGACGCTCTTGCGCCGTGCCAGCCGGTGGCGCGGCGAAACCACCAGGGCGATCGCGTCGGTGTAAATCACCTTCGAGCGGATCCGCTCGTCGCCGGGATCGTAGCTGATCACGCCCAGTTCCAGGTTGCCGTCCAACAGTTCGTTGGGGATTTTGCTTCCCATGCTGCGCCGCACCGTCACTTTGATCTTGGGATGCAGCGCGCGGTAGTGCTCGATGTGACGCAGCAGGTATAGGGTGGTGGATTCGTTGGCGCCCACCGTCAGCCGTCCGGCGGAATTGTCGCGCAGCTCGGCCAGCGAGTTCTCCAGCTCCCGCTCCAGGCTTTCGAAACGGCGCGCGAAGTCGAGCGCGCTGCGGCCGGCATCGGTCAGCAGCAGTTCCTTGCCTGAGCGGTCGATCAGCTTTTCGCCCAGCTCCAGCTCGAGCCTTTGCAGCGCCAGCGACACCGCCGGCTGCGTGCGCAGCAGCTTCTCCGCCGCGCGCGAGAAGCTCCCCTCGTTCGCCACCATCAGAAACACCTGCAGCGGATTCAGTTCCATGGCGGTTCGATTATAACATCTGCTAATAGATACCCGTAAGATTATAAATTTGCCAAATCCGGATCCGAATGGGCATAATGCAGACAGCATGAGCGAGCGCGTAGTTATTTTCGATACAACGCTGCGTGACGGCGAACAGTCTCCGGGCTGCAGCATGACGGTTCCCGAGAAAGTGCGCATGGCGCGCAAACTGGTGGAATTGGGTGCGGACATCCTGGAGGCCGGCTTCCCGATCGCCTCGGAGGGCGATTTTGAGGCGGTCCAGGCGGTCAGCCGCGAGTTCCCCGAAGCGCGCGTGGCGGGTCTGGCGCGCTGTTGTGCGATGGACGTGGAGCGCGCCGTGAAGGCGCTCGAACCCGCGCGCCATCCCCGTCTCCACACCTTCATCGCCACCAGCGATATTCACCTCAAGTACAAGTTGCGCAAGACCCGGCAGCAGGTGCTCGAAGACGCCGTGGCGGCGGTGGAGCTGGCCAAGCGTCACGTGGACGATGTCGAGTTCTCCGCCGAAGATGGAGCTCGCACCGATGTCGAATTCCTGATCGAGATCTCCAAGGCGGTCGTCGCCGCCGGCGCCAGTACCGTCAACATCCCCGATACGGTGGGCTATTCCACGCCCAAGGAATATGGCGAGCTGATCGGCAAGGTGGCGCGCGCGCTCGGCTCCAGCGCCATCGTCAGCGTGCATTGCCACGATGACCTGGGCCTGGCGGTCGCCAATTCCCTGACCGCCATCGAGGCCGGCGCACGCCAGGTGGAATGCACCATCAACGGCATCGGCGAACGCGCCGGCAATTGTTCGCTGGAAGAAGTGGTCATGATTTTGCAGACCCGCGCCGACAGCTATCCGTATTACACCGGCATCCACACCGAGCATCTGTATGCGGCCAGCGAGCTGTTGAGCTCGATCATCACCTTCGGCCCCCAGCCGAACAAGGCCATCGTAGGCTCCAACGCTTTCGCGCATGAAGCCGGCATTCACCAGGACGGCTACCTGAAAGAAAAAACCACTTACGAGATTATCGACCCGCGCACGGTGGGCATCCCCGAAGGTAAGCTGGTGTTAGGCAAGCACAGCGGGCGCCACGCGCTCCACCAACGTGCCCGAAACTTGGGCTACGAGCTTGACCGCCAGCAGCTCGATGCGCTGTACCACCGCTTCACCGCGGTGGCGGACCAGCGAAAAAAAGGACTCATGGATAAAGAAATCGAAGCGTTGATTCGGGAATGCCTGCCCGCCAAAACGGCGGCGGCGGGTTAAGAGATGGATTTGCAGGTTCTGGTTTTGCCCGGCGACGGCATCGGTGCGGAAGTCACGCGCGAAGCGGTCCGGGTGCTCGGCCGGGTGGCCGGGAAATGGCATCATAACCTCAAACTGACGGAAGGATTGCTGGGCGGCGTGGCGATTCATCGCACCGGTACGCCGTTCCCCGAGGAGACGGCGCGCCTGGCGGCCGAGGCCGATGCCACGTTGATGGGCGCGGTTGGGCTGCCCGAGTTCGACAACGCTCCGCCCGAGAAACGGCCGGAGAAAGGATTGCTGGGAATTCGCCAGGCTTTAGGCGTGTACGCCAATCTGCGTCCGGTACGCGCCTACGCGTCGCAACTGGATTCTTCGCCCTTGAAGAATCACCTGGTGGAAGGCACCGACATGATCATCGTCCGCGAACTGACGGGCGGGATCTATTACGGAACCCCGCGCGGCATTACGGAAAACGGCGGGGAAACGCGTGCGGTCAATACCATGACCTACACGCGCACGGAAATCGAACGGGTTTCCCGGATGGCCTTCCACCTGGCGCGCGGCCGGCGCAAGAAAGTGACGTCGGTCGACAAGTCGAACGTGCTCGAAAACTCGCAGCTCTGGCGGCGGGTGGTGATCGAGGTGGCGAAAGAGTATCCCGATATTGCGCTCGATCATCTGCTGGTGGACAACTGCGCCATGCAACTCATTCTCAATCCGCGCCGTTTCGACATCGTGCTCACCGAAAACATGTTCGGCGACATTCTGAGCGATGAAGGCGCGGTGCTGGCCGGCTCCATCGGCATGCTGCCGTCGGCGTCTATCGGCGGCCGCAAACCCTCCGGAGCGTGGGTCGGGTTATATGAACCGGTACACGGTTCGGCGCCCGATATCGCCGGCCAGAACAAGGCCAACCCGCTGGGGGCAATCGGCTCGGTAGCGGCTATGCTCGAGTACAGTTTCGGATTGAAGGAAGAAGCCGGCGCGGTGGATCGGGCGATTGAAGCCGTCCTCGCGAGCGGCCAAGTTACAGCGGATTTGCGACCTTCCGGCGCGCCCGCCACCACCGAACAGGTGGGGAATGCCGTGTGCGCCGCGATCGGCTGAGCGCGGGGCTTACCAGCCCCGCCTCAGCCAAATTTGGAAGAAGGAAGACAGAAGTCAGAAGCGAGAAGACAGAAGTCAGAATGAAAGCGCCGCGACGCGGCAACCTGATTCTGACTCCTGACTTCTGACTCCTGTCTTCCCTCCACCGTCGATGTACTCTAATAATTGAAGCCTTTCTATGCCTCATACCATCATCGAAAAACTCTGGAACTCGCACCTCGTCGAGGAGCAGCCCGGCGCGCCCGCGCTGTTGTTCATCGATCTTCACCTGGTGCATGAAGTCACCTCGCCGCAGGCGTTTCAGGGCCTGCGCGAACGTGGCTTGAAAGTGCGGCGCCCCGATCTCACCATCGCCACCGCCGATCACAGCATTCCTACCACCGACCGCTCGCTGCCCATCGTGGATCAGATCGCGGCCCGGCAGCTTGCCCAGCTCGAAGCCAATTGCGCCGAATTCGGCATCCGCTGCCTGGGCGTGCATAGCGACCGGCAGGGCATCGTTCACGTGATCGGTCCCGAACTGGGCCTCACCCAGCCGGGCATGACGGTGGTCTGCGGCGACAGCCACACCGCGACGCACGGCGCTTTCGGCGCGTTGGCCTTCGGCATCGGCACCAGCGAAGTCGAGAACGTGCTGGCTTCGCAATGTTTGTTACAGCGCAAGTCGAAGACGTTCGAAGTGAAAGTCGAGGGAACGCTCCGCCCCGGCGTCACCGCCAAGGACATCATCCTGGCTCTCATTGCGAAGATCGGCGTAGGCGGCGGCACAGGTTGTGTGTTCGAATTCACCGGCAGTGCCATTCGCGCGCTGGGCATGGAAGAGCGCATGACGGTGTGCAACATGTCCATCGAAGGCGGCGCGCGCGCCGGCCTGATCGCCCCCGATTCGACCACGTTCGAATACCTTTGCGGCCGTCCTCACGCTCCCAAGGGCGCGGCGTGGGATGCGGCGCTGGCGCGCTGGAAGCAATTGCCGACCGATCCGGGCGCAGTCTACGACCGCCAGGTCACCATCGATGCCGATGCGCTCGAACCGATGATCACCTACGGCACCAATCCCGGAATGGGCGTGCCGATCAACGCGCCGCTGCCCGAGCCGGCGGACGTGAGCGACCCCATGGCGCGCGATTCCATCTCGAAGGCGCTGGCCTACATGGGCCTCGAGGGCGGTAAACCGCTGGCCGGCCACGCCATCGACGTGGTCTTCATTGGAAGCTGCACCAATTCCCGCATCTCCGATCTGCGCGCCGCCGCGGCGGTCTTCAAGGGCCGCAAGGTGAATCCCAAGCTGAGAGTGCTGGTGGTGCCCGGCTCGCAGGAGGTCAAGCGCCAGGCCATCGCCGAAGGCTTGCCCGATATTTTCCGCGCCGCCGGTTGCGAATGGCGCGACGCGGGTTGCTCGATGTGTATCGCCATGAACGGCGACCAGTTGGCGCCGGGCGAATACAGCGTCTCGACCAGCAATCGCAATTTCGAAGGCCGCCAAGGCAAGGGCGGACGCACATTCTTGGCCAGCCCGCTGACCGCCGCGGCCAGCGCCATCACCGGCGTGGTCACCGACGTGAGGACACTCCTCAATGGTGGCGAACTGGCCATTCCGCACAAGTTAGCGGACGTCGGGAGGACGCTCTGATGCAGCCATTCACCAATTTCCGCAGCCGCCTGGTTCCGCTCGCCATCAACAACATCGATACCGACCAGATCATTCCGGCGCGCTTCCTCAAGACGACATCCAAGGAGGGCCTCGACCGCCAGTTGTTCTGCGATTGGCGCTACGATGCGCGGGGCAATCCGCGGCCGGATTTCATTCTCAACCAGCCGCGCGTCGCGGGCGCGCAAGTGCTGCTGGCCGGCGACAATTTCGGCTGTGGCAGCTCGCGCGAGCACGCTCCCTGGGCGCTCACCCAGTTCGGCTTCCGCGCCGTCATCAGCACATCGTTCGCCGATATCTTCACGGGAAATTCGCTGAAGAACGCGCTGCTGCCGATCGCCGTCCCGCCGGACGTGCATGCGGAGCTGTTTGCCGCGGTCGCCGCCAACCCGGATGCCACGGTCGAAATCGATCTCGCCGCGCAGACGCTCACCACGCCGGCCGGGAACGTGGTTCCCTTCCCCATCGATGCGTTCGCCAAACACTGCCTGCTCGAAGGCGTCGATGAGCTGGGCTATATTCTGAAGCGGGATGCCGCCATCCGCGCCTACGAAGCGTCCCACCCGGCGCCGATCAACACCGCGGCGTGATGTTTTCGTCAAAGGGCCCGTCGCGAAATAGCCAAGTCAAATCACGGGAAACCGCTCCCTCCGGTCACGGCTCTGAAAACCTATGAAAGCGCATCGGAGCCGCGACCGTAGGGAGCGGTCAAGCAGAAACAGAACCCAGCGCCACGCGGTCGGCACGATCTCTTCGACCAGCCCGCGCCACACGCTCTATTTCCTGCATCCTTTTCGCCGCCTGCCTCATCCGCTATCAAGGGGGCAGACACGCACGTGAAACGTACAGCGAGCGCCGAATGGCGCGGTGATTTGAAGACCGGCAAGGGCACCGTATCCACAGCCAGCGGAGTGTTGGAGAAATCGCAATACTCCTTCAGCACACGCTTTGAAAACGGCAAGGGCACCAACCCCGAAGAGCTTCTGGCGGCGGCTCACGCCGGCTGCTTTACGATGGCGCTCTCCGCCCAACTGGGCCAGGCCAACCTGGTAGCCGAGAGCTTGGAAACCACCTGCTCGATCAGCCTGGAGAAGGTCGGCGAAGGCTTCGCGATTACCGAAAGCCACCTGGATCTCAAGGCCAAAGTGCCCGGCGCCAGCCAGGCGGCCTTCGACCAGGCTGTCGCCAATGCCAAATCCGGCTGTCCGGTCTCCAAGCTCTACAACACCAAGATCACGCTTTCCGCCACGCTCGAAGCGTAAGGGCAAGGTGGGCGCTTTTGCGGCTGCCACCTCAAGTGGGTCGCCTTTCTCAGCCGCACTGGAGGATAGCCCAGACCTTGTTGAACCGCCGTTTGCGGAGATCCTCATTGCGAATCAAGAAGTAGATTCGGCCTGTGTCGCCCCACATCATACCGGCACGCTCCTCCGAGTCGATCTGGAAGAGCAGTTCCCACTCAGCGGCACCGGGCTCCAGTCGTCTCGCCTTGGGCGTGCCGTACCAGTCCGAGTTTCCCCAGGACATCCCATTCGAGACCAATTGCGCCTCGAGCCGCATGTCGTTCTGTATGTGATCCGGGTAGCCGCCGGTCCTGTGGCAAATATCGGGGCGTTGCGTGCTAATGGCCTCCAGCATCTCGTCATAGCGCCGTTCCTCGTCATCGCTCAGGCCCAACTGGCGAACGATCAGGTCACTGGAGTCCGGGATCGTCCATTCCAGGGGCTCGACTCGCAGCCTCAGGCCGGTGTACTGCCGTCCCTTTTCAAGGGCCCTGGGCTGCGGCCGGAGCGCGGAGCTCCCTAGCGGCCGGTCAGTGTGAAGAACTCGAGCGCTCCCGCGGTGCCTGGGATCGTACCCCCACGCTGGGTTCTCGCCAGCCTGGTGAAAGAAAAACAGGGCCCCTCTCGGGGCAAATCGAAACCGGGAATCTCGGGGAGCGCTGCCAGATCGAATTGTGCCAGAAAGGCCAACGGCTGGCCCTTCCACGCCGGCCACTCGAGATTGCGCGGCAGGTTACGAGCGCCGCCGATCCGTGCACAAGCGCCCTTGCTCCTGCTGGTCGCTGAAAGTCGGAGCGAGGGTTTGGCGCTCGCCTGAATCGCGGCCGCTATACGCCGCAGCCCCCACGCACTCAACAGTTCTCGAACCGTAGGCATTGCAGGCGCGATTGTAACAACCTGCGTCTGCACTATCAAAAATCTCTTGACAGTGTATTAATGAACTAATACACTAGCAATGTGATGAGCAAACAGCCACCCGCGGCGCCGGCGCCTTTCGCTTTCCGGCTGGACCTGAAGAGCGGCGTGCCGGTCTACCGGCAGTTGATCGACCAGGTGACAGGCGGAATGGCGGCCGGAGCGCTGGCGGCGGGCGACCAGCTTCCCACCGTCCGCCAGGTAGCAGTCGATCTTTCCATCAACCCCAACACGGTGGTGCGCGCTTATCGCGAACTGGAAATCCGCGGAATTCTGGAAACCCAGCAAGGAACCGGCACCTTCATCAGCCGGCAAAAGGTCAAGCGCGACGATGCCGAGCGCCAGCGCCAGCTCGCCCAATTGGTGGCCGAGTTCGTGGCGCGCGCCGGCGCCGCCGGCTTCACGGTCGGCAATCTGTTAGAACAACTGCGCGACGATTCCAACGATCCGCAAACCAAGAGGAGATAACCCATGACACCGAATATCATCGAACGGCTCAAGCTCAGCAGCCTCGGGGTGGCGCTGTTTGTCATCTCGATCGCCGTCGGATGGGCGATCGGCACCGAGATTAAATCGCCGGAAGTTGTGGCAGCCGCCACGCTGCTCGGCCTGTACCTGTTGTTCGCCATCCGGGTCGCGGACCAGTGGGAGAAGGTGGCCGTTCTGCGCCTCGGCCGTTACCGCGGACTGCGCGGGCCGGGCCTGTTCACCATCATTCCGGTGGTCGACAGCCTCAGCCGGTACGTGGACCAGCGCGTGCGTGTGGCCAACGTCACTGCCGAATCCACTCTCACGCGCGACACGGTGCCAGTGAATGTGGATGCGATCATCTTCTGGCTGGTCTGGAACGCGGAGAAATCCATTCTCGAAGTCGAGGATTTCGTCGAAGCCATCCGCCTCAGCGCCCAGACCGCGTTGCGCGAATCGATCGGCCGGCATGAGCTGGCGCAGATGATCACCGAACGCGAGTCGCTCGGCCACGAGCTGCAGCGCATTCTCGACGAAAAGACCAACCCCTGGGGCATCACCGTGCAGTCGGTGGAGATTCGCGATGTGCGCATTCCGCAGGCGCTCGAAGACGCCATGTCGCGCCAGGCGCAGGCGGAACGCGAGCGGCAGGCCCGCAACATCCTGGGGCAGGCCGAAACCGAAATCGCCGACAAGTTCGCGCTGGCCGCGGCCACCTACCAGGACAATCCCGTGGCTCTGCACCTGCGCGCCATGAACATGCTGTACGAAGCCATCAAGGAGCGCGGCTCCATGGTGATCGTGCCCTCTTCCGCCGTCGAGACCATGGGCCTCGGCGGCATGCTGGCGACAGCTTCTCTAGGCGGCGCCAAAGGACCTTCAGTTTAGGAGGCAGTAACATGAAAACGAACTTGACAACCATCATCGCCACACTGGCAGCACTGGCATGCGCCGCAGCTCTCGCCATCGCTCAGTCTCCAGCCATGATTAACACGAACTCCCCGTTCGCCGGAACCTGGGAAGGCAAGCTGAATGACCTTCCCGCAATCGGTCTCAAGATCGATGACGCCGGCGGAAAAATCAGCGGCGGCATCGTGTTCTACTTTCAGGAACGCCCCGACGCCAATAGCCCGTGGCGTGTCACGGCCGAGTATCCCGTGCCGTTGCTGGCGCCGCGTGTAGAAGGCAAGACGCTCACCTTTGAAGCCCTGCATCACAAATGTCACGAATGCGCGGAACTCAGTCCGAATGCCAAATTCCGCGTCGAACTTGCCGGCCCCGATGAGTTGCGTCTCTGGAAGCTGGACGACCAGCAGGCCGGCAAAGAGCCGGGACCGGTGTTAAAGCTCATTCGCCAAACTGGGCCCGCCGCTGCAGCTACGGTTCACGCGAACTCCCCGTTCACCGGAACCTGGACCGGCAAGCTGAATGACCATCCGGGAATCGATCTCACCATTGATGAGGCCGGCGGGAAAATCGGCGGCACCGTTGTGTTCTATGTTCAAGAGCGCGATGACGCCGGTAGTCTGATGCGTGTAACGGCAGAGGACCCCGTGCCGCTGCTGGCGCCGCGCGCGGAAGCGAAGACGCTCACGTTTGAAGTTCAGCCCCCATGCCACGACTGCGCGGAGCCCGGTCCGAACGTCAGATTCCGCGTCGACCTTGCCGGCCCGGACGAGCTGCGCCTTTGGAAGCTGGACGACCAGCAAACCGGCAAAGACCTCGGGCCGGGATTGAAACTCATTCGCCGAATCGAGCCCGCCGGTTTCGACGGCCCGACCAAATACCACGGACCTTTGGTTTCCGTGGAAGTCCGGCTGGCGGTGGATTGGGGACAAACCCCGGCGCTTTTGCGCGCCTTCCAGCTCACGCTACCATAAAGTCATGCGACTGCTTACGTTGACGTTGGCCCTAACCTTAGGTGCGACCTTGCTGGCCGCCGAAGAAGATACGCGCAAGACCGATGAGCGGCTGGACGATGCCGCTACGCTGTTCACTGAGATCATGACTGCTCCGGATCGCGCGCTTCCGCAGCGCTTCCTCGACAAGGCATCCTGTGTCGTGTTCGTGCCGGGATTGAAGAAGGGCGCTTTTATGGTTGGCGGCAAGTTTGGCAGGGGATATGCCGTTTGCCGCGCCGCCAGCGGCCAGGGCTGGGGACCGCCCGCCGCGATTCGCATTGAAGGCGGCAGCTTTGGCCTGCAAATCGGCTTCTCCTCGTCCGACGTGGTTTTGCTGGTGATGAACGAGCGCGGCATGAAGCGGCTCACCCAGGACAAATTCACCATCGGCGGCGAGGCCACCGCCGCGGTGGGCCCGTTGGGCCGCGACGCCACCGCGCAAACCGATGCCACGATGACCGCCGAGATTCTCTCCTGGTCGCGATCCAAGGGCGTTTTCGCCGGCGCATCGCTCGATGGCGCGACGCTGCGCAGCGATATCGACGAGAACCGCAACATGTACGGCAAACCGTGGACCAGCCGCGAGATTCTCACGAGCGGCGCGGCCCCGCCGGCAGCGGCACGCAAGTTACTAAACCTGCTCGCCAAGTATTCGCCGAAGAAATCGAGCTGAGGCACGCATCCGCACTTGCCAACTTTTTCCCGGATGCCGTACCCTGGTTGCTTATGCCAATCTACCAGGTGATCCTGCTGGCCATCGTGCAGGGGCTGACCGAGTTTCTGCCCGTTTCCAGCACCGCGCATCTGTATCTCACCTCCTGGCTCCTCGGCTGGAATACCGAGGGCCTGGACTTCGACATCATGCTGCATATCGGCACGCTGCTCGCCGCGCTTTTGTACTTCTTCAAGGATTGGGTGCAGATCGTCGGACAGGCGCTGGGAATTCGCGTCGGCCACGACGAGCAACTGAAGCACAATCACATGCTGCTCTGGCTGCTGGCCATCGCCAGTATTCCGGTGGGCGTGACCGGCCTGCTGTTCAACAAGCAGGCGGAGGGAGCGTGGCGCAATCCGTTCGTCATCGGCGTCATGCTGATCGCCGTCGGCGTGTTGATGTGGCTGGCGGAAAACGCGGCGCGCCAGCAGCGCGACATGTCGTCCGTGGGCGGCCCGGACGCGTTGGCCATCGGCCTGGCGCAGGCGCTCGCCGTGGTTCCGGGCGTTTCGCGCAGCGGCATCACCATCAGCACCGGGCTGTTCCGCAATTTCGACCGCACCACGGCCGCGCGATTTTCCTTCCTGCTTTCCACCCCCGTCATCGGCGCCGCGGCTGCGAAGACTCTCTGGGACATGCACAAGCACCACCATCTGCATGACCTGGTCACTGCCAATTTCGTGGTGGGAGTGGCCGTCAGCGCGCTCTCCGGGTGCGTCGTCATCGCCTGGTTTCTGCATTATTTGCGGCGCAGTGGTTTGAAACCGTTCGCCTACTATCGCATTGTTTTTGGCATAATAATAATTGCTCTGGCTTTCATCCGCCGGCCAGCGTGATGAAGCTGTTATCGCCGACCCAGCACAAAAGGCTGAACGAAGCCACCGGTTTCCTGCTCTTGTTTACAGGAATGGTGACGCTGTTGAGTCTGGTTTCGTACCATGTCCAGGATCCTTCCTGGAACACGGCCGCATCTTCGCGCCCTCTCAACCTGATCGGTTACCCGGGCGCGTACCTCTCTGACCTTTGCTTGCAGTTGTTCGGCGGCTCCGCGTTTTTGTTTCCGCTGCTCATCTTCGGCCTGGCTTGGAAATGGATACGCTCCGACGAAATGCGGGCCGGCGCGGTAAAGATCGCCGGCGCTTTACTGCTGTCGCTGGCGGCTAGCGCCGCGCTTTCCTTCCTGCCGCTGCGGTTATTCGGCGGCACGGTGCGCATGGGCGGCACACTGGGCCTTGCGTTGGCCACTTCTCTGGTGGACTCGTTGAATCTGGCCGGTGCGCTGTTGGTGACGGCTACCGCGCTGGTGATTTCCCTCTACCTGGTTTCGAGCTTCGCGCTCGCGACTACCACCCGCTGGTTCGCCGGCCCGGCCGCCTGGTTCCGGCGGTTCGCCCTGGCCTGGCGCCTGTGGCGCGAGCGCAGGCACGCACGCGCCGTCGAAAAGGCCCGCCTGCGCGCCGAGCGCCGCGCCCTGGCTGCGAAGAACCGCGCGGATACAGAGCTCAAAAAAAAGCCGAAGAAAGAGAAGTCGGCCACCGTCGCCGCTCCGCCCATGGCGGCCGAGGCCGATGAAGCTCCTCCCTGGCAAACGCGCGAGACCGCCAGCCTGGATGAACCCTCCGCATTCGAAGCCATTGCCGACATCCCCATCTGTCCGATCGACGACCTCGCGCCGGTGCCCGCCCCCGCCCTGGTGCCGCTTCCTACCGAGCTTCCGCTCGCCGCGCCCGAGCCGCGCCGCATGATGTACGATCTGCCTTCCACCGAGTTGCTCAACGAAGTGCCCGGCCGCAGCCCCTACGACGAGCAGGAGCTCAAGGACACCGCCGCCCGCATCAAGGCCAAGTTCGAAGAGTTCAACGTGCTCGGCAACGTGGTCCAGATCAATCCGGGTCCGGTCGTCACCACCTTCGAATTCAAGCCCGAGGCCGGCATCAAGTACAGCCGCATCACCACCCTCAGCGAAGATCTCTGCCTCGGCTTGCAGGCCGAATCCATCCTCATCGAGCGCATCCCCGGCAAGCCAACCGTCGGCATCGAAGTGCCCAACACCCGCCGCGAGCTGATCGGCCTGCGCCAGATGCTCGAATCCGAAGAGTTCGCGCAATCCCATTCGCGTCTGACCATCCCGCTCGGCAAAGATATCAACGGCCGCATCCGCATGGCCGCGCTCGAGAGCATGCCCCACCTGTTGATCGCCGGTTCCACAGGCTCCGGCAAGAGCGTGATGATCAACTCCATGATCATGTCGATCCTCTATAAAGCCACGCCCGACGAGGTGCGGCTGATTATGGTCGATCCCAAGCGCGTCGAGCTGGGCATGTACGAGGGCGTCCCGCACCTGCTCACTCCGGTGATTATCGATCCCAAGAAGGCTACCAACGCGCTGCGCAACGCCGTGCTCGAGATGGAACGCCGCCTGCGCCTGCTCGCCGAATACGGCGTGCGCAACATCGACCAGTTCAACAAAAAGATCCGCAAGCTGCAGGACGAGCCCCGCGAGCTGTTCGGCGAAATCGAGGAGACGCAGGACGATTTGCGCCCGCTGCCCTACATCCTCATCCTCATCGACGAACTGGCCGACCTGATGATGATCGAAGGCCGCAACGTGGAAGAGAGCGTCACCCGCCTCGCGCAGATGGCGCGCGCCGTCGGCATGCACCTGGTGCTCGCCACCCAGCGCCCCAGCGTGGACGTCATCACCGGGCTCATCAAGGCCAATTTCCCCGCCCGCATCAGCTTCCGTGTCGCCACGCGCGTGGATTCCCGCACCGTCCTCGACGTGATGGGCGCCGAGCACCTGCTGGGCAAGGGAGACATGCTCTTCCTGCCGCCGGGTTCGTCGCGCCTCACCCGCGTCCATGGCGCTTTCGTCACCGAAACCGAAATCAACCGCGTGGTCGATTTCTGGAAGACGCAGGCCGCGCCCGAGTACGACCAATCGTTCCTGATTGCGCCGCCCAACGAAGAAGACCCCGAGGCCGCCGGCGATGGCGCGAACGAAGAGCACGACCCTATGTACGAAGAGGCCGTGCGCTTGGTGCTGCAAATGGGCAAGGCTTCCACTTCCACCTTGCAGCGCCACCTGCGCCTGGGTTATGGCCGCGCCGCCCGCATCCTCGATATGATGCAGCGCGATGGCATCATCGGCCCTCCCGATGGCAGCAAGCCGCGCGAAGTCTTGAAGCCTCCCGATTGGCTCCGCGAGGTCGAAGGCCAGTTGCGCTAGGTGGGGCAGGATTCATCCTGCCAACGCCCGCTTGCCGGCGCGCTGTTTTCATAGCGTCGAGCCGATTCCTACCGCTTCGCCGCGGCTCTCCGCAACCGGTCGAGAACTCCGGCCCAGGCGGGCGTTTCCGGCGGGCATTCCACCGCGATCCACTCCAACCCCTCGCCATCCAGTCGATGCAGCGTCCGATAGAGCGCCGCGGCATACTCGCGCGGATCGGCTGGCATTTCCCGGCCCAGCCGCAGCCATGCGCCACGGCCTTCCGGCGGCGGAGCGCCAGCAGCGATCAGATACAGCGTTGTAGCCGGCCGGTAGTGGCGGGGATGCATGCCGGGCGATGCGTGCGGCCCCTGGGTGGCGGCCGCGGCTATGGCAACCGGGCCGATCAGGCTTTCGATCTCCGGCAGCGGGATCACCCCCGCCCGCAGCAGCAGCGGCGCGCCATCGAGCGACACCACGGTGGATTCGATGCCCACCCGCGCCGGGCCGCCATCCAATACGAAATCGGCAAGCTCGTCCGGCACGTCCTCCGCGGTGGTGGGCGAAAGCTCGGTGAAGCGATTGGCGCTGGGCGCGGCTATCGGCACTTGCGCGGCGCGAATCAACTCGAGCGCCAGCGGATGCGCGGGCATGCGCAGCCCCACCGTGGCCAGGCCCGCGGTGACGATGTCTGGCACCACGCTCCGCTTACGCACCACCAGCGTCAACGGCCCCGGCCAATAGTGCCGTGCCAGAACTTCCGCCGCCGCCGGCCACTCGGCAGCCAGCGTTTGCGCCATCTCGATCGAATCCACGTGCACGATCATCGGGCTCGATCGCGGCCTTTGTTTGGCGATGAAGATGCGTTCCACCGCCGCTCCATCGAGCGCGTTCGCGCCCAGCCCGTAGACGGTTTCGGTCGGGAAAGCCACCAGCCGCCCGGCGCGGATCAACTCCGCGGCGTGCGCGACGCTGGTTTGGTCGGCGCTCACTCCGGCGCTTCGTCCTTATCGTCGCCGGCCACCCGGCCGGTCTTGCGCCACACGAGGTACGCGTGAATCATGCCGTCCAGGTCGCCCTCCAGCACGCGGTCCACGTCTCCCAGCGATAGCTTGCTGCGCAGGTCCTTCACCAGCCGGTATGGCGCCAGCACGTAATTGCGGATCTGGCTGCCGAAACTGGCTTCCAGCTTGGAGTCCTCCGTCTTCCGCGTCTCCGCGCGTTTCTTCTCCAGCTCCAGCTCGTACAGCTTGGCGCGAAGCTGTTTCATGGCGCTGTCGCGGTTCTTGTGCTGCGAGCGCTCGTTCTGGCATTGCACCACGGTCTTGGTCGGAAAGTGCGTGATCCGCACCGCCGAATCCGTCATGTTGACGTGCTGCCCGCCGGCGCCCGACGAGCGGAACGTGTCGATCCGCAGATCGTCCAGCTTGATGTCGATCTTGATTTCGTCGTCCACCTGCGGGTAAACGAACACCGAAGCGAACGACGTGTGCCGTCGCGCGTTGGCGTCGAACGGTGAAATGCGCACCAGGCGGTGAATGCCGGCTTCCGATTGCAGCAGCCCATACGCGTTTTCGCCGTTCACTTCGAAGGTGACCGACTTGATGCCCGCTCCTTCGCCCTCCAGCCGGTCGGTGATTACAGTCTGGAAGCCGTGCCGCTCCGTCCATCGCAGGTACATGCGCAGCAGCATCTCCGCCCAATCCTGGCTCTCCGTGCCGCCGGCGCCGGGGTGGATGGTGACGATGGCGCTGAGCGCGTCGTTTTCGCCTGAAAGAAGCATGGCCGTTTCCAGGCGGTCCACGTACTCGGCGTATGTCTTGACGTCGCGCTCGATCTCGCCCGCCACGTCCTCGCCCTCGCGCGCCAGCTCGAACATGGTGTCCAGGTCCTCGGTGAGCGCGCGAATGCGATCGTCGTCGGCGATGGCCTCTTCCAGGCGCTTGCGCCGGTGCATCACTTTCTGGCTTTTCTCGGGCTGCGCCCAAAAATCCGGTTGGGCGACCTGCTCTTCGGTCCGGCTCAGTTCGAGCTTCTGCGCGGGGGCGTCAAAGATACCTCCGCACGGCCAGGGCTTGGTCGCGAAGCGGCGTGTATTGGCGTTCCAACTCTTCGAGGGTCATGGGGGCTCAATCCAATTCTAACAAATACCCCGCTTTGCCCACGTTGCGCGCCACCGTGCGGCCGATCCGTATCTCCACGCCTTCCGCCTCGTGGATGTGGCCGCAGAAGAAATAATACGGCTGCGATTTCTCGATGAACTCGCGCACCGCGCGCGAGCCTGCGTGCAGGCCCGGGCGGATCTGGTCGAGCGCCGTGCCGTGAGGCGGCGCATGGCACACCAGAATCAGCGGATCGAGATTGGCGAACTTGTTGAGCCGCTCCGCCATCTGCGGTTCGCTATATTCGCCCGGCGTGTCGAACGGCGTCGGCGTGGAGTAGCCCAGGCCGGCGACGTGCCATCGGCCGATCTCGATATGCTGTTCGTGAAAGTTGTGCAGGCCGAAGCGCGCGCACATGCTGGCCACATCTTCCGCCGATTCGTGATTGCCCGGCAGCACATAAACCTGGCTTCCCCGCCGGCCGAGAATCTCCCCGCAGCGGTCGAAGCCCTTGGCCCAGGTGACCTGGTCGCCGGCGGCAATGTAGTAATCCGCCTGCACGCCCAGCAGCCCTTCGAGCGTCTTCCAATCGTTGTGAATGTCGGAGAAAATCAGCAGCTTCAATAAAGGGATGGTACCGCACTATACTCTGGGTAGGGCATGCTTTAGCTTGCCAGCGTGGTGGGGCATGGTTTAGTTTGCCGACGCCAGCTTGGTGGGGCATGCTTTAGCTTGCCAACGCCCGCTTCCGGGCGAGTGTTTGTTTTGTTTTTTCGATAGCTTCTCGTATGTCCGAATACGATAGCGAGCTCTCCAAAATCGTCGCCGAGTTGAACCGGGCCGCCCCCGGCAATAAGCCGGCCTCGCGCCTGCCGGACACCACCGCTTCGCTCGACAAGCTGCTCTCTTTTGCCGCTGCCCGCGGCGCTTCCGACGTTTTATTGATCGCCGGCGCTCCCGCCGTGCTGCGCGTCAACGGCGCGCTGGCTCCCGGCTCCGGGCCGCCGCTCGAAGCCGACGACGTGCGCAGCCTGGTGCTGCCGCTGCTCACTCCGCCGCAACTCGAAGAGCTACAGAAAAACCGCTCCGCCGATTTGAGCTTCCTGCGCGAGGGCCTGGGCCGCTTCCGCGTCAACCTGCACCACCAGCGCGGCACGCTGGCGGCCAGCATCCGCCTGCTGCCGGCGCGGATTCCCTCGCTCGAGTCGCTGCATCTGCCGCCCGCGCTGGCCAAACTCGCCGAGCGGCGCCAGGGTCTGGTGCTGGTCACCGGCGCCACCGGCTGCGGCAAGACATCCACGCTCGCCGCGCTCATCGACATCGTCAACAGCCGGCGGCAGGCGCACGTGGTGACCATCGAGGATCCGGTCGAATATCAGCACGTCAACCGGTCTTCGATCATCGAGCAGATCGAAGTGGGCCGCGACACGCCGGATTTCGCCGGAACCCTGCGCAGCATCATGCGCCAGACGCCGGATGTGATCCTGGTCGGCGAAATGCGCGACGCCGAAACGATGGCCACTGTGCTGACCGCGGCCGAAACCGGCCACCTGGTGCTGTCGACTCTGCATACCAACGACGCCATTCAGGCCGTGGCGCGCATTCTCGATTCGTTCCCCGCCGCCAACCAGCCTCAAATTCGCCAGCAGATATCGCTGGCCCTGGCCGCCGTCATCGCGCAGCAGCTTGTCCCCGGATTGGACGGCGTAAGCCGCTGGCCGGCCACCGAAATTCTGATCGCCAACGACGCGGCCCGCGCCCTGATCCGCAAAGGCGACGATCACCAGCTTCGCAGCCAGATCTCCGTCGGCCGCGCCGATGGCATGATGACCATGGAGCAATCGCTAGCCGAGCTGGTGAAAACCAACCGCATCGCGAGAGACACGGCTTTCGCCCACTGCTTCAGAAGCGAGGATTTGCAGCGGTATCTGGTGTAAGTGTGGCGCAAGAACGATCAGCCAGGTTCGCACGCAGTAAAGCACGCATCTTCAGTTGCGTGCACGGATCATCGAACACAAGAGACCATATTGTAGTATGCGGTGAAACGTAGTAGGTTCGGTTGCAGGGAGATTGAATCCGATGACCTTTGCAGTGTACGAGAGCATCGTAATGAACGCGACATACGTCGGCAGGGAAGCCGGACGACCCAGTGGACAGATCCAAGGCTACCGAGTTTATCTCGTCATCGAAGACGCTCCGGAAGGAACCTCGCGAGAGGATGTTGTGCAAAAAGGCGCTGTGCAGAGCCTATTGACGGCGGGAGAAATCAAAAGAGAGAACGCCGAAATTAGGTCCGAATCAGAGTGGCCGGAAGAAGTGCGGAGGCAAGTGTACTCGCGGCAGTTCGATGCTGATATGCGACGCTCATGGGCCGGCCTCTGATGGCGGCCGAACTTACCCCGGCGCCCCGGCGCAACGACGAGGCGTGGGAGAAGTCAGGGGTAGGCATCCGAAGAAACAGATACCGTGGTCAGTCCTTCGACAGCTCGTTCGTAACGTCCGGCCCGACCACTAGGCCATACCGATGGCTGATCAGATTCGCCAGGTAGATGCTGGTGCGCTCAATGAACTCGAACTCACCCGACATGTTCTCGCCGTTCCCGATAGACGAACCCAGTGCGTCTTCGTGGACGATCATGTGACGGAAGCGGTCGAGTCGAGAAATTCGCTCGCGGTCATAGCGGTAGTCCTTGAGGATCTCGCTCGAGCCGGGCTTGCAGACGGCCTGCAGAGTTTCTATCCTATTCGGCAAACTTTGGCGGCAGAGCCTCCTAATGTGCTTCTTAATGGCATTTTTCAGTTGTTCGTCGACCGCGCAGGGGTTGCGGGCCTCCGCAAGTGTGATTGTGTCGTCCGCCACAGCCTCCTCCCAGTCGGTCGGGCACAAGATGCTACTCACCTCGCAATAGTCATCGACTGCCGCATCAAGCATGGAATGAGCGAAAACAAAGCATGCGGCCTCGGCAGTGGCAACGGCATCCTTGATAATCCCATCCGTCGCTGCCGCCGCGTAGCTCGGGATTGTTCGAGCAGCTGCTTCCGCCTGTTCCGGGGTGCCGTAATCAGGGCGCGATACGATCTCGCTTAGCACCTGTTGTGCTGCACTGAAGAGTCCCCCGCGGACTGCGGGCGACTCATGTCGCATATACTCCTGAAGGCTCGCGACTTGCCGCCACATTCTCAGGGTGCGCCAGACTGTCCGGGCGTATAGCTCGGTAGCGTGCTGCTTCTGCTCATCGGTTGCGTCTGGCATCGAACACCGTAATTGTGAAACGCACTGCGCGGGCACATCAACGCCCGCCCAGCGAGGGTCCCGCCACCGGGTCACAACCTACCCCCACCGGCCGCTGTCGCTACAGCCTCGGTTAGTCGCCGTTCTTCGTTTCCGGTTTCGCTTCTTCCTTGTCGTCGACGGGTTTGGAGAGATGCAGTTTGCGCATCTCTTTGGCCCCGACCCCAGGATCTTCAGGCGTGACCTTGATCCCGGTTGCCATGGGTCCGGCGGTCCATTTGAAATAGTAGGTTTTGCCCGCCTCCGCCTCAAACCGGGCCCGCTCGTTTTCTTTCTGCCTGGCTTGATTGAGGGCCGCCCCGGCGGACATGATGACGCTTCCGTAATACTCCTTGGGCAATCCGGAAATTATTACAGTCCCCGGCGGCACTTCCATGAATGCGTATTCGCTGTTGAGGAGTTTGGCGAGGTGAGTGCCGTTGATATAAAGCTCGTCGTGCGAGGACGAGCCGGTAAACCTGTACACGCGGTAGATACAGACGATGGCTTTGCCGCTGGATGGCGCGGGCAGCACGGCCGGAGTTTTGGAATCGTCCGCGGCGGAGATGGGCGCGGTGAAGAGAAACGCCATCGCACTGAATGCGAGCAGAAGGCTTGCGAGTGACCGGCAAGCTCCCCTGGGGCAAAACGCTGCGACGCCACTCGAAACAGTGTTACGCATGGGAGCGCTCCTTATAGGTGCTCTTTCAAAATGTGGTGAAGTCTCTCTTGGGCAAATCACCCTTCAGGGAAGCGCTCGGGTTTCCTTGACGCACTCATGCTAGCAGTTTTGCGCCTTTCCGGAACAGGCTGGGCAGTACCAAACGGGTGTACGGTCTTGCCACCGGCCGGTGATTCGCGACCCAAGCCTTTCGGTGCTGCCATCGTGCGGGAGGTGCATCTCTTTCCACCGTCAGTCGCGCCTTTAAGCTCCGTAGGAGAAAGAAAAGCCCACGGCGCAAGCCGTCGGGATAAGCCGGCAGTGAGGACAAGCCCCGGAACGGGGCGAAAGAGGCTCTCGCCAACAGTCTTCCGCCCCGTTCCGGGGCTGGCAGGGAACAACCGGATTCCACACGGCTTGCGCCGTGGGCTATTGTCTTTCGCCCTTCGGGCTGGCGCCGCCGCCCTGCGTACCTATACGTTTAGATACCAGCGGATTTCCTCGGAATACAAGACGCCACCATTTTCATGTCGCGCACCTTTATCGCGCTTCGCCTTTCCCACTCCCGCCCCCGAAAATGGTACCCATAGTAAAGGCGCAAAACCATGGGGCTCGACATCCAGCAACGGGAACACGAAGGCATCGTCATTCTCGACCTCAGCGGCCGCATCACGCTGGGAGCCGAGGCCAGCGCGCTGCGCGACAAGGTCAAAGAGCTGAACGATGCAGGCAGCCACAACCTGGTCCTGGACCTCGCCCAAGTCGACTATATCGATAGCACGGGCCTCGGCGCACTGGTGATGTGCGCCACCAGCCTGCGCAAACCCAGTGGCAACGTGAAGCTGCTCAGACTGAACCGGCGCACCTGCGAGTTGCTGGTGATGACCAAGCTCGCCACCGTCTTCGAGATCTTCACCGAGGAGCAGGACGCGGTGAACAGTTTCTTCCCCGATCGCAAGATCAAGGCGTTCGACGTGCTGAGCTTCGTCGAAGGCATGAAGAAGGAGGAGTAGCCGCCGATGGCGCTGGTTGTCGTCGGAGGCGTGGCTGCCGGCTTGAGCGCGGCCGCGCGGGCGCGCCGCCTGGACCCGCGGCTTCCCATCGTCGTTCTCGAAAAAGGTCCGGCAGTTTCCTACGCTGCCTGCGGCCTGCCGTACCTGCTGGAAGGTCGCGTGCGCGAGCCCGCCGACCTGATCGTCCACACCGCCCGAATATTTTCGCAAGGAGCGCAAAATCGACGTGCGCACGGGAGCGCGCGTCGCCGCCATCAGCCATCCTCGCCGCGAGGTGGCGCTCGAATCGGGCGAGCGCATCAAGTACGACCGCCTGGTCATTGCCACCGGCGCCCGCTGCGATACGTCCGCCATCGCCGGCGCCGCCCAGCCGCACGTTTTCACTCTGCACACCCTCGAGGATGCCGAACGCCTGCGCGCCTTCCTGCGCAACCGCCAGCCGCGGCACGCGGTGGTCATCGGCGCCGGCTACATCGGCGTGGAAGTGGCCGACGCGCTGCGCCGCAACGGCCTGCGCGTCACAGTGCTGGAGCGCGGCGCCGACGTTCTGCTGCGCGACGATGCCGCGTTTTCCTCGGCCGTCCGCAACACGCTCGAGACGCACGGCGTGGAGTTGCGCTGCGGCGTGAAGGTGGAGACGATTGAAGCCGATCGCGTGGCCGGCGTGCCCTGCGACCTGGTCAGTCATCGCGGCCGGCTTCAAGCCGAACGTCGAACTCGCCGCCGAGGCGGGCGTGGCCACCGGCCGCACCGGCGCCATCGCCGCCGACGATCACATGGAGACCAACCTGCGCGGCATTTTCGTGGCCGGCGATTGCGCCGAAACCACGCACCTGGTCACCGGCCGGCCCACCTGGATTCCGCTCGGCACCACCGCCAACAAGACCGGCCGCGTGGCCGGCGCCAACGCCGCCGGCGGACGCGAGCGCTTTCCCGGCGTGGTGGGCACCTGCATCGTGGGAATCTTCGGGACCGCTTTCGCCGCTACCGGCCTTTCGGTGGCGCAGGCGCGCGCCGAGGGCCTGACGCCGGTGAGCGCGCGCATTGACGCGCTATCGCGGCCGCGCTATTACCAGGGCGTTGCGACCACGGTCGAGCTGGTGGCGGATCGCGCGAGCGGCCGGCTCATCGGCGGGACGGTGATCGGCGAAGACGGCGCCGCCGGCCGCATCAACGTCATCGCCGCCGCCTTGCACAACCGCATGCGCGTGGAAGATTTCGAGCGGCTGGACCTGGCCTATTCCCCGCCCTTCTCCCCCGTCTGGGACCCCCTGCTCATCGCCGCCCAGCAGCTTGTGAAGCAGTTGTAGGAGCGAGGTAGGACAGGCCATCGCATTGTGTGGCCTGTCGCGGCGGCTACTGTGGCGCACGCACTCGTGCGTGCCGCGTCGGCTACTGTGGCGCACGCACTCATGCGTGCTGCGTCGGCACTCGTGCCGACGCTTCTTGCTGCCTCGGGGCGAAGAAAGGTCGAGACGACTCTCGACCCTGCACGCTGGACAGCGCGCGCCACGGTGCCGAATCAGGACCGCGCCTGCGATTGCCGGGCGCGCTGGGCGAGATAATGCCGATCGAGCGCTTGTCGCACCAGCGTCTTGATGACGGCCTGGCGGCTCACGTTCAGATCCCGCGCGGTCTTATCCAGTTCCTCCAACATCGTCGCAGTCAGGTCCACGTTCACACGTTGAATCGGCTGAACCATGCGGCCCTGACCTTTGAAGAACCGCGAAACGTGCTCACCTTTTTCGGCCAACCGCGCAATGACGTCGGCAGAAACCGGTGTGACGGATTTACGAGTTTTTTTCATATAGGCGGAAACGTACGAAGTGGTATGACTGTTATACCACATCGAAAGGCCAAGACCTCCAGCCCGGAAGGGCGTCAGAAAATAGCCCACGGCGCAAGCCGTCGGGATAAGTCGGCAGTGAGGACAAGCCCCGGAACGGGGCGAAAGAGGCTTTCGCCAACAGTCTTCCGCCCCGTTCCGGGGCTATGCTCACTCTGCCGTCTTCTCCCGACGGCTTACGCCGTGAGCTACGATCTTTCCTCCTCCGGCGCTTGACTCCGACACGTAACTACGTGAAAAGGCTCCAGCCGTTTCGTATCATTGTACTTGCCAAATCTATGAAACCTCATCGAGGCTCATCCCGGTGGCTGACGCTGCTGGCAGCCGCCCTCGTGCTGAGCGCAGCGCCCCCACCGGCCGCTGGCGCACAGAAACTCTCTGTCGCCGCGGCGGCCGACCTGCGCTTCGCCCTCGACGAACTGGCCACCCAGTTTCGCGCCGCGCACCCTGAGGTGGACCTGGCGATCACTTACGGCTCCTCGGGCAACTTCTTCGCGCAGATTCAAAACGGCGCGCCGTTCGATGTGTTTCCTCTCGGCCGATGCCGACTACCCGCGGCGCCTGATCGCGGCTGGTCTGGCCGAGCAGGGATTCGCTGTTCCTGTACGGCGTGGGACGCATCGTGGTGTGGGTGCCGGCCGGCTCGCCGCTCGATCCGGCCGCGCTGGGAATCCGCGTGCTGGAAGCGCGCTTCGGTGCGGCACATCGCCATCGCCAACCCGCAGCATGCTCCGTATGGGCGCGCCGCCGTTGCGGCCCTGCGCTCGCTCGGCGTGTACGATCGCGTGTCGCCGAAGCTCGTCTCGGGGAGAATATCGCGCAGGCGTTCGAGTTCGTGGAAAGCGGCGCGGCGGAGGCCGGCATCGTCGCGCTCTCGCTGGCGCTGGCTCCCGCCTTGCGCGGCCACGGCCGCTATTGGGAGGTGCCGCAGGAGGCTTATCCGAAAATCGAGCAGGGCGGCGTGATCCTCGCGCGCGCACCGGCCGGTCCCGCCGCCCAATTCCGCGCTTTCCTGCTTTCCCCCGAAGCGCGGCGCATTCTGAAACAATACGGCTTCGCGGAGCCGCAGTGATATGGATTGGCAAGCCATCGGTTTGAGCCTGCGCCTGGCTCTCGCCACCACGCTGGTGCTCCAGGTGGTGGGCATGCCGCTGGCGTGGTGGGTCGCCTTTTCGCGGCGGCGCTGGAAATTCCTGGTGGAAGCCGTGGTGGCGTTGCCGCTGGTGCTGCCGCCGACCGTGCTGGGCTTCTACGTGCTCATCGCCATTGGCCCGCGCAGCCCCGTGGGCGCGCTTTATGCGCGCCTCACCGGCGGGCTGCTGCCGTTTTCGTTCGGCGGTCTGCTCGTGGCTTCCGTGCTGTATAGTATGCCGTTCACGGTACAGCCGATGGCGGCGGCCTTCGGCAGCGTGGATCGCAAACTGCTCGAAGCCTCGTGGTGCCTGGGCGTCTCGCGCGCCGGCACTTTTCGCCGCGTGGTGATGCCGCTGGCACGGCCGGGTATCGCCACCGCCGCCATCCTCAGCTTCGCCCACACGGTGGGAGAGTTCGGCGTGGTGCTGATGGTGGGCGGCAACATCGCCGGCGTCACCCGCACCGTCTCGATTTCGATTTACGACCAGGCGCAGTCGCTCGATTACACCGGCGCCTGGCACACGTCGCTGCTGCTGGTGGGCTTTTCGTTCGTAGTGCTGGCGCTGACCTATTCCTGGCAGCGCCGCGCGTGGATGCTATGGCAGCCACACTAACCGCCGAGTGCCGCATGGTGTTGCCGGGAGGCTTCCGGCTGGATGCCGCGCTTCGCCTGCCGCTCGATCAAGCGCCGGTGACGGTCCTGTTCGGTCCTTCGGGAGCCGGCAAGACCACGCTCCTGCGCCTGCTGGCGGGCCTGGAACGGCCTGACGATGGCAAGGTCGTTTTCGGTGATCAAACCTGGTGCGATACTGCGCGCGGCGTCTGGTTCGAGCCGCAGCAGCGCCGCGCCGGCATGGTATTTCAGCACTACGCGCTGTTCCCGCACCTGACGGTCGAGCGCAACGTGGCCTTCGCATCCAAAGGGCAAGCCGCCGCGCGCATGATGGAGCGCTTCGCGCTCACCGCCCTCGCCGGGAGGTTGCCGCGCGCCATTTCCGGCGGCGAACAGCAGCGGGTCGCGCTGGCGCGCGCGCTGGCCGCCGAGCCGGATCTGCTCCTTCTCGACGAACCGCTTTCCTCGCTCGATGCCGCGGCGCGCATTCGCACTCGCCGCGAGCTGCGCGGGCTGCTCGCAGGCGCCGGTGTGCCCAGCATCGTCGTCACTCACGACCGCACCGAAGCCATCGCGCTGGCCGATTGGATGGCGGTGATGGTGGAGGGCCGCATCCTGCAGACCGGTTCGGTGCGCGAGGTTTTCGCCCGCCCGGCCAGCGCGCAAGTGGCCGAAGCGGTGGGAGTGGAAAATATCCTGCCCGCGGAAATCGCGTCGCGCACAGCTGGGCTGCTGCATTTGCGCGTGGGTAGCGCCGCGCTCGAGTGCCTGGATGGCGGCGAGAGCGGACCGGTGCTGGCCTCCATCCACGCCGAAGACGTCGCGCTCACCCGCGATCCGGCGGGCTCCTCCACGCAGCGCAACCGGTTGACCGGCGTGGTGCGCGCTATTTCCATCGAAGGCGCTCTCGCGCGCGTCGAAATGGATTGCGGATTTCCCCTGGTCGCGCTGGTCACTGCGCAGTCCGCCGCCGATCTCAATCTGCTCCCAGGCGAATCGCTGGCGGCCATCGTCAAGACCACGTCCGTGCACCTGATCGCAGCCGCCTAGCGCGTGCGCGTGGGGCGGGTCCCCTGACCCGCGCTGAGCCCCTTGCTCGGCTGTGGGAGAGTGTCCGCCAGGTGACGCAGTTTGCGAGTGGAGCGTGACTCGGGCAGAATAATCCCGAGTCGGTTCCCACTCAACTCATCCACCAACCGTCCGGCGAGATATCATCTCATTAACATGTTCCGAGCGATGTTGTTCGTCCTGTCTGCCGCGGTCGCCCAGGCCGCGCCCGCCGACGCCAAGCTGGACGCTTTGCGAGCGACGCTGACATCGATGCGCGGCACCCAAACGCGGAACATTCAGAATGGCGCCCCGCGCGGCGCCACGTCGCAGCTTACCACCGCCAAGCACCAGCTCCGCGACTGGATCGAGAGCCGCCTGCCGGAGCTCCGTGGACGCGACAACCCGGGGACTTTCGAGAGTCGATTGAACTCCGAACTGCACGCTGCTGGACTGATGTTCGATCCGGCCCATGCGTCGGCGTCCGATCCGTGGTCGATGGAATATCTAGGTTATCTGAACCCGGTCAGGGCGCAACGAAGGTCGGCGTTCGTCGTTGTCGTGACTTCTCTTGGGATCCAATGCGGCGAGGACGAGTCGGCCTACGTCTACGCATGGTCCGGGGACAGTTGGCAGAGGATTCTCCAAAACGAGCAGAACGACTACACGGAAAAGGGCTACAAACCGCAGTTCTTGAGCGACGTCATTATTTCCCCGTGGAACCCGTCGAACAACTACGTCGCCCTCACCCTCGGCGTGCAGACCTGGTGCGCTTCCGTCTGGCACGACATTTACTATCGCGCCTTTCGGCTCGGCGGCGACCCGTTGGCGCGACCGTTGGTCTCTGGTGAGGAGTATGCCAACGTCGGTGCCGACCAGCCGATCCGCGGTAGCGTCACACCTGATGATGTCTTGATTCAGTACGACGGGCACAGTATTGATAGCGGAATCCTCGTCCGGGAGTTCGTCAGACATTATCGGATCGACGGGCCTGAGGCCCAGCGCATTGATCCACTGGCGCTGCGCCCAAGGAACTTCGTGGATGAATGGCTGACGCACGAGTGGAGGGAAGTGGCGTCCTGGTCCGAATCGGCAGATCGCGCAGGCACGCTTGCCTGGCACAAGAAACTACACAAGGACAACGTATATGGCGAGTTCATCTACCCAACGATGCACTGCCCGGCCACACCCGATTTGTGGCAGGTTGGAGTGGATTTCAGCGACCCGCCAACGCCGATCGGCGAGCCACCCAAAGGGGTCTACTTCACGGTGCGTTGGCAACCGCCATACAAATTCTCAATGGTGAGAGTGAGCGACACACCCTCTGCGGCCTGCTGTCGGGAAGACCGCGAAGCCGACGAGGGCCCGCAGACCCTGTTCCGGTAAAGCCGTCGCCAAGACAAGCGCCGGAGTCCCGTCGCTCTCGTCTCCTTTGATTTGCCGCTTGCCCGCGCTAGTTATGAATTGTCCGTACAGTCGGTCATTCGGAAGTAGCCATACGTGTCGTCTATGCGGAGAGGTGCCGAAGGTCCGGAACCCCGGCTCCGCTGCCAGGAATGCGCCTGGATCCAATTGGAGCCGCAGCGGCCTGCTCTAACGGGCATTTCGGGGCGAGGGCGCCTGCCCTGCGCCTCACTTCGCGTACCAGTCGCTCAGGCGCACTTCGATGCCGGTGCCGGCCAGCGCCTTGCTGAATGCGGCCAGATCGGTGCCGCGATAGTGATAGGGATAGACCACCGCCGGATGGAAAGCGCGCACCACATCGGCTGCTTCCTCGGGCGGCATAGTGTAAGGCAGGTTCATGCAGATGAAGGCGACATCGATGTGCTTGAGCGTCCGCATCTCGGGAATGCCCTCGGTGTCGCCGCTGAAATAGAAACGCTTGCCGCCGTACGTGACCACATACCCGTTGTCGCGGCCCTTGGGGTGGAAGAACTCACCCTGCGGGTTGGGCTTCAGGTTATACGCGGGCACGGCCTCTACCAGGAATGGTCCCAGGGTTTTCGATTCGCCGTTTGCTATCACGGTGCAGCCGGTGACGCCGGCGGCCACGGTCTTGGGCCCCAGAATCACGGTGCCCGGCTTGCGCAGTTTGTCCACAATGGCCGGCGCCATGTGGTCCTGGTGAATGTGGGTGATCAATATGTAGTCGGCCGCGGGCAAGCCCTCGTAGGAACCCATGGCGGGGTCGACATACAGCACTTTGCCGCCCGCCTGAATCATCAGGCTGGCGTGTTGAATGGGGGTGAGCCGGACTAACCCGGCGGAGGTAGCGAATTCTTCCGGAGCAGCGGCGAACCCCACGCCCGCTGCCAGCGACAGGATCAATGCCAGACGTTTCATAGCAGTTGATTGTAGCCGAATCGCGGGCCAAGGCAAAGCGGGAATTCCGTACAGAAAACGCGAAAGCGGGTGTCGGTGGACCGGTTTTCCCCAAGGCGATTGCGGGCTACCCGATCTCGATGGAAGGCAAATCGGCGACCCGCGCGCATTTCAGCCCGCTGGGCAATGTCGCGGCGTGTGTTTGCGACTTGTGTTATCTCGGGAATCGGGGATTTGGAGAGCCGGGGGGACAGGAGAGCCGGGTCCGGGACAGGAT
>CAWJLI010000217.1:0-3705 GCA_963843095.1 Bryobacterales bacterium | reverse complement strand
GTTTTCATCTGCTTCAAGCATACGTATTGCTCTCTACGAGTTGTCGGGGCATAGGCTTTAGGCATCCACGAAGAAAACGCCGGCGCTAGGGCTGCATCGGAATTTTCACGCCGTGGGCTTGCGCGAACCGCACGGCCTCATCGTAACCCGCGTCGGCGTGGCGCATCACGCCGATGCCGGGATCGGTAGTGAGCACGCGCTCCAGGCGCCGCTCGGTTTCCTCGGTCCCATCCGCCACCACCACCATGCCGGCGTGTTGCGAATAGCCGATACCGACGCCGCCGCCGTTGTGGATCGAAACCCACGCTCGCGCCGGCGGCGGTGTTCACCAGCGCGTTGAGCAGCGGCCAATCGGCGATGGCGTCGGAGCCGTCGCGCATGCCTTCCGTCTCGCGGTAACGGCGATGCCACCGAGCCGGCGTCCAGATGATCGCGGCCAATCACGATCGGCGCCTGCAATTCGCCCGACCGCACCAGGCGGTTGATGGCGACGCCGAATTCGGCGCGCTCGCCGTAGCCCAGCCAGCAGATGCGCGCCGGCAGGCCTTGAAACTGGATGCGCTTCTGCGCCAGCGGCAACCAGCGCGCCAGCGTTTCGTTGTGCGGAAAAAGTTCCAGCGCCAGCCGGTCCGTGCGATGGATGTCTGCAGGGTCGCCCGAGAGCGCCACCCAGCGGAACGGGCCGCGGCCGTGGCAGAACAGCGGGCGTATATATTCGGGCACGAAGCCGGGAATGTCGAAGGCGCGCTCGACGCCGGCCTGCTTGGCGTGGGTGCGAATGTTGTTGCCGTAGTCGAACGTTACTGCGCCGCGTTTCTGCAACTCCAGCATGGCGGCGACGTGCGCGCCCATGGACGCGGTGGAACGCTCCACATAGCCGGCCGGGTCGGCGGCCCGCAACGCGGCCGCTTCTGCGAGCGTCATGCCATGCGGCACGTAGCCGTTCAGCGGATCGTGCGCGCTGGTCTGGTCGGTGAGCACGTCGGGGACGATTCCGCGCCGCGCCAATTCGGGCACCACGTCGGCGCAGTTGCCCACCAGCCCAACCGAGATCGCTTCGCCGCGCGCCTGCGCCTCGCCGAGCGCGGCCAGCGCGCCATCCAGGCTACGTTCCATGCGGTCGCAGTAGCCCGTGTCCAGACGACGGCGGATGCGGTCCGGGTCGACATCGATGCCCAGGAAGCACGCCCCGTTCATTACCGCCGCGAGCGGCTGTGCGCCGCCCATGCCGCCCATGCCGCCCGACACCACCAGCTTACCCGCCAGCGATCCGCCGAAGTGCCTGCGGGCCACCGCCGCGAACGTCTCGAAGGTTCCCTGCACGATGCCCTGGCTGCCGATATAGATCCACGAGCCCGCCGTCATCTGCCCGTACATGGTCAGGCCCAACCTCTCCAGCCGGTTGAATTCGTCCCAGTTCGACCAGTGGCCCACCAGGTTGGAATTGGCGATCAGCACGCGCGGCGCTTCCGGAGTAGTGCGGAAAATGCCGACCGGCCGCCCCGATTGCACCAGCAGCGTCTCGTCGTTTTCGAGCGAACGAAGCGCGCGCACAATCGCGTGGAACGCCTCCCAGCTTCGCGCCGCGCGGCCCGTGCCGCCATACACGATCAACTGGTCCGGCTTCTCCGCCACTTCCGGTCCAGATTGTTGTGCAACATGCGCAAGGCGGCTTCCTGGTGCCAGCCCTTGCAGGTGATGGCGCTGCCTCGCGGCGCGCGCATGGCCGTTCCGGCGATCATATCAGCCCCAATCATAGCGCCGCGCGCATGGCTCAGGACTCATCCTGCCTGCGGCACATTCGTTTCTTCACGCCGGCGGCTCCGGCTCGGGCGACTGTCGGGTCTGCCCGGACCCAGACGGCCCATTTCCGATGTCAGGGTCGCTTGGGTGACTGTTGCGAGTTACCGGGTTGAGGCGAGCGCCTGATGAGGCGCATGGAGTAGTCACCTTGCAGCAGGAGATCGCGCTCCCGTGGGTTGAGCCCCTCGTATTGATACGGCGGATAAGCATACGGATGGGGCACCGAGAACAGCACGTCTCCGGAAAACGGCGCCTTCCAGCTCAGCAGCGGGTAAAGCATTTGAGCGTTGACCAGGACGTAGGTAGAAAATGGCGAAGCTTGACTTCCATCCACCGGCGGTCCGTGGAAACTGACGTCGTAATCCACGTTTCCGTACCGTGAGTGCACCGCCTGCCGTACCTCGGCGGGAAAGCGCTGCCGGAAAGGATGGCTCATATTATAAGCGGCCTGGGTAACGAGCCCGACGCAAATGGCCGCCAGCGCGATGCGGTATCTTGAGCCTTGGTGAAAGGCACGCGCGATGCCGTAAGCGGACGTGAAGCAAAGCCATGGGACCAACTGGCGAACGGATCGGCCCATAACGACGAACACTCCCAAGCCGACTGAACCCAGCACCAGCAACCCGTAAGTGGCCACAATCGCCCCAATGCAAAGCGGAATGAAGGGGCGCCGGCGCCAGTCTTCCGTCCGGCAATACCAGAGGGCCAACAGGGTGGTCGCCGCCCACGCGAGTGCGACCGCGTACTCGGTGTGCCAGAGATACAGGAACGGAAACACGGCGCCCTCGCGAAAGTCCCCCTGATTGACGGCCCCCGCGAAACGGCGCATTAGGCTCAGGTATGGCTCCTTCCCAAGCAGAACCGACATCGCGGTCAAAACGGCAAGCGGGCTGATCGCTGCCAGAGCCGCCAGTACCGCCCGCTCCACGGCAGCTGCAGCACTGGGCACCCGATAGAGCACGTGAAATGCAAGTACTACTGCGCCAGTAATCCAGCACCCGTTGTACGTCAGCATCGCGATGCCCAGGATGAGGCCACAACGCAGGGACACCCAACGGGTGGTTTTCTCCGCGATGCCCAGCCACAGCGAAAACAGTGCCAGTGCCATGGAGAGGTCATAGGGCAGGAAGTGGCGGCAGTAGTAGAACATTGCGTTCGAACAGGCCATGAGGAAGGCAGCCAAGAGGGCTTCGGCGGATGTCGCCGCAGCCCTCCGGCTGATGGCGTAGACCATTGCGATTGAGATCACGGATGGGACAGCGAAGCAGAGTCCGGAAACCCACGCAGTGGCGACCGCGGAGGCTTGAGTTTCCGGCAGACCGCGGATGCCAAGGTACACGATATGGACGATTGCTGCTGGCACGCCGGCGAAGATAAACCCAACGTGAGCACCCGTACCCAGAACCAGGTCCGAGGCTGTCCTGAGATCGAAACGTGCAAGATAATGGAGGAAGTAAAGAGAGTTCAGGTAGCGGGTCTCATCGGGGTAGTAGAACTGACCGCCTTTGAGGACTAAGGCGATTCTGGCGACTAGCGAGATAGCTAGGATTGCCCACAGAGCCTTCCGGCGGCGGAACACGTTGCCGACCATCAGAAGAAACTTCTCGGTGTCAAAGCTGGGCACAGGCATGGCAGAGGGTATCCGTTTCGGGATTTCAAAAGACTAGAATACACCCATGAGTCGCCCAGCCTGTCTTCCGTGCCGCATACGCGCCGCCGCCGACCGCCAGCATGGCGAGCGGAAGTAAGAGCGCGAGGGCCCGGATAGGCCCACAGCACACGCGGGCGGAAAACCACTCGTTATCGTCATCTCCATCCGTCCACCTTCCGGGACGCTCGCTGGGGTCCATGGAAGGCGGCGAGAAAACGGGGCCGAGTGGCTCACGAAAGAGTGGACGCTCT
>CAWJLI010000216.1:0-19872 GCA_963843095.1 Bryobacterales bacterium | reverse complement strand
CAATTGCTGTTTCTGGCAGATTGACGCCGTACACTCTACCGTCGAACTGCTTCGCCAGGGACTGCAGGAGGATCTGGTATCTCTGCCGGACGTTTGGATTCCACTGATTCGCTACCCATCCACTGCCAACGGGCTTTCGCTCCCCCGGATTGTCCGACTGCGGCGTAATGCCTCCATCGTATGTAGGGTCCTGCATGAGATACGCAGGAACATTCTTATCCTCCGGCCTGAAGAACCGGTCCTGCACCTGAATGAACAGCTTTTTGCGTGCCGCATCCAGCACCTTCAGATCTCCCTCGATCCGCGAAAAATCATATTGGTTCTTTACCGGCTCAAGCGACTTCCAACTGTACACAATCTGCACTCCCTGAATGTCCGGTCTCTTCAATAGGGTGTTTAGTTGCGAGAGATCGCCCGAGCTCGTATAGAGAAAGTTGGCGGGCTCATGCGATTGGGGGGCCGCGAACTGTAGCCCTCCAATGCCGATCAAGTAGCCGACAGTCACCATTGAGATCGCTCGGCTCACGGATAGATTCCGCGTCTTGTTCAGCATGTTCGCTCCGAGCGCAAGGTGCGCAAATGAACGACGTATATCGCTTCTAGCAGGATGCGGAAAAAGGCTTCCACACTCCCAGTTGGCAGGCGAAACCGCCTGCCCCACCGCGGCGGATCAACCGTTTGCGAGGCCATGTGGGGCAGGCATCCAGCCTGCCGAGTCCTTTTTTGCATCCCGCTAGTGAATCTTAACGTAGTTGGGGTCTTTCTTGCGGCACCCCCGTTCCGTCCGTATGACGGCGCGGCCAGAAGTTTGTCCAGCCTCCCTGGCGAGTTCGAGAGGTGTCCAGCTTGAGGGCACAGGCTGGATGAGCGTTTCAGTTTCGTCCGAATGCGATTGATACGAAGCAATTCGGATGGTTCGAACGGATCCCATTCAGGCCGCAAGAGTTCGAAGTGCGTTCAGGGGAGGCAACCCAGTTCGGCGTTTTCTCGATTCTCCTCTTTTGCTTCTTCAAGTTGCCGGTTCGAACGCCGGTGAGGTCCCCGGATCGGCCTCGAACTCTTCGCGCGTCCGATGACGAATCGATTACCTCAGTAGTGGTGCGTCGGCGGGGTTCCAAGGGACCAGGACAGGCCGAACGAACTCGCGCCGGACGCGATCGAGTGGTTCGCCGCGAGTCTCGATCTCCTCCAGGCGGTGTGGCTGGAGTCCGGCCTTGTGCGCCCAGGTGAAGGTCGAAATCTCGTCGGGCTCGAAGCCCATGAGGTTCGCCGCCACCATATCGGTGGCCAATTGGATTCGTGCCGGCGATGATGGTCTCCATGGGAACCTGGGTTCCATCGGTCGGACCGTTTCCTTCCATCGCCGAAGAGCCATCGATCACCACCAGGCCGAGCTTGTTCGCGCGCACCATGTCCACGATCGGCGCCGCTGTAGCGGAGGGCTCGATCTTGGACGCCATGTCGTGCATGTTGCCGCGTAGCGCCTGATAGATTGCGCCCGGGTAGAGACCGATGACATTCTTCATGCCCAGTGTCACCCCGGCCAGAACGTGGGTTTTCATCATTGGCACCGAGCAACGCAGGTCGATCTCGGTCAGTGACCGATGTAAGGTCAGCGTATCGAACAGCAACGCGTTAGGAACATTCACCTCGACCAGATCGCCGGCTCGGCTGGGCGCCCAGGCTGGATGGACGTACTAATGTCGTCCGGATGCCATTGGCCTCAAAGCAATTGGAGTGGTTCGAGCGGACCGCGTTTCAGGCCACCAAAGTTCGAAACGTGTCGCAGCCCAGGGGTTCACTTCACCCCCGCTCCGTTTCCCCCATCCCTTCTTCTTGCTGAGGCAGTTTTCAGGACCCCTAGCTGGGCATGACGGGACCCCTCTTCTGCGATGCTTTCCAGAGACACTCGACGTGCTCCTCCACTGTCAACCGAGCAAAGGGAGTGAGTTCGCTGAAGGTCCCCGAGGCGAGGTCCGGTGATTCGCCGTCATCCCAATAGGGTCCGGCGACTCCTGCCATCCACCCGCGTTTCGAGGCCCAGTTGGATGGCTCGGCGCGGAAGCGGAAGAGAAAGACATTCCCGCTTGTCCCTTCTCTTCGGATGGCTATCCTCCGGACTAATTCCATCTCAGCAGGAGCAGCCCCCAACTCATTTGGATGCGTCAGCCAACTCGCAAGATCCGACTCAGCCACCTTCTCGAACGAGCGACAGGCAAGGGGAAACATGTCCGCCTTTCCGATCTCCGTCAACCGGGCGAACAGATAATTCCGGGTTGCGGGAACTTCAGCAAGTTCCGTCACTCTCTCCTGAGCGGAAGGACGGTTCTCCCGAACGGCGTCCATGGCCGGGCGAATCAGCTCATCGAGCTTGCGGTTGCGGACTCCAGACGCTCGGATCGCGTTCAACCAGCCAATGACGAACAGGCTGAGCACTAACCCCAGAGTTCCGAGCACGATCCAGACCAGTGTCGTCACTTCTCCTCCAGCGGATGCGGTACAGGCAGTGTAAGGAGATATTATGCCGCGAAAGTCCGAAACGTGTCCAGATTGGGGAGCCATCAGATCGCCCTTCCACAACTATTACTTACAGGCGACCCAGATGCGGCGCTCGAACCCGCTGTGCAGTGACTATCTATTATCGACCTACCGGATCACGGCGGAATTCACCGTGGTGCGTCGTCGGGCGCCCGGAACCAGGCACGTTGACTACGATGCCGGGCGGAGGTCTGCTGCTGGTTCTGGCAGAACGGAGAGGACGCACTCGACACGTTCGAAAAACCCGCCAAGCCCGGCGACCGCCCACCGCTTCCAGCGCCGAACGTTATTACCCGATGCGCCGCCGGGTTTCCGGCGAGATTCGATTCCAAGAACCCCGGCCAACTCTACCGGCCGCCCGCTTCCGGCGAGACGCTCGAAGGCGTTCAAGCCCTGAGACAGGTTTAATCGGCGGTGTCGAGCCGGGTCTGCACGAATTGGACGAAGTCGGCGGACTCGAACTGTCTCTGCACCAGCCAATATAGCGCGCCAAGCGCGACCAGCGTCCCCGCGATCAGGATCGACGGGTTGCCCGGCAGGACTCCGGCCAAATGGTGGGTAAGAAAATCGATCGTGTAGCTCCTCGCGTGGATGCCGAATGGGGGGCCTGTCCCGTTGAAGGCATCGGCGAGTAGCACGGCGAGCGGTGCGAACAGGAAGAGGACCAACCAGGGCAAGACCAGAAGCCTGGCACCGGCGCGCATGCCAGTCGGATTGAGAAGCGCCAGGGAGGCGGACGTGGACAACAGCATCATAGCCGCCAGCGCAACCGCCCTGACGAAGCCAGACGGCCAAATCAACTGAGCCGTCGCCTCCAGCAGCAGTGGGATCAGCAGCGTCATCGCCAACACCTTGCGGCGGGCCACCGGAAGCGGCCACAGCCAGCGCACGGAATACCAGGCCCCGGTCACAAAGGAGGCGAGCATGATCGGCGCCAACTGCCACATGCCACTGGCGAGGAAGATCGCTGAACCGATGAGGCTGACCACATTCCGGCCGTAGAACGCAGACCGCCAGACAGGCCACCAGACCGGCCGGACAGATCCAGTCCGGCGCCTTGCCGGCCGCTCGGCGACGGCGTCCATGGGCGCCACCTGGAATACCTTGGGCATTGATGCCAGATCCCTCCACAACAACGCGGCGAACGTCCCGGCGCAAACCGGCAGCACGATTCCGGGCCGTGCGAAAGAAAACAATGGGCCCGGAAAAACCAGCGCGGCGTCCAGCAGCCCAAGGCCGGCCAGCAGCCCGATCGCTATTCCGTTGGGCACGCTCAGATCCCGCAGGCGCACGGACAGAAGTGCCAGGATCGTCACCGCGACCAACGCCTCCGCCATGATCAAAGACGGAAAAGGGACGGACCATCCGGGGCCGGCCACATAGCACGCGGCTGCGGCGGACAGCAGCAGACACCATACTCCCGCTATCTGCGACAGCAGCTTGGCCACAAAAAGGTCCCGCGCCGATATCGGTAGGGCCGCCTGGAATAGGCTGGCGCGCCGGCTGGCGCCGTTCGCGAAGGCTCCGGATAAGCCGGCCAGCGACATCATGGGCAGCATCGAGGAGAACAACAACTCCGTGGTGACCCGATGGTGAGTGAACACGCTCCCTGCGAGCGCCATCGCGCACAGGCACAGAGTCATCCACGGGACCATCCGCCAATCCTGATCGCGCCGAACCAATTGAAAGATCATGACGCCTCCTTAACGCTGGCCGCCGAGCAGTTCGACGAACAGCTCTTCGAGCGGAACCTGGACGCAGCGAATGCCGTCGGCGCCCAGCGACGCGGCCAGTTGGCGGCTCACTGCGGCTGGCTCGCCCTCGAACACCGCATGCCAGTCTTCGCCGATCGACCGCGCGCGCAGGCAGCCGGGTTGCCGTTCGACCATCGCCGATTCCGCGGCCGATGCTTTCGGCACCAGGGCTACGCACAGGTTCTCGCGCAGCGCATCGAGCGGGCGATCCAGGAACACCTTGCCGCCATCGAGCAGCACGACGCGACCGCCGATGCGCTCGACGTCGGTCATGTGGTGGGAAGAGAACAGAATCGAGCATCCCTCGCGGTTGAGCAATTGGATGGAGGCTTCCAGGAACTCGCGGCGGGCAGCCGGGTCGAGCCCTGCGCCGGGCTCATCGAGGATCAGCAGCTCGGGCCGGTGGCAGATTGCGCATAGCAGCGCCACTTGCCGCGCCTGGCCTTTGCTCAGCTTGCCGATGCGGGCAGCGGGGTCGAGGTTGAAGAGCTCCAGAAGCTGCCGCTCCCAAGCCGTGTCCCAACTCGGAAAGAGGTAGCGATGAAAGGCGGTCATCTGCGCGATGGTCGAATGGCCAGGAAGCACCTGGTCCTCCGCCGCGTAACCGACGCGCCGCTTCACTTCGATGGGGTTTTCAAACGGCGACCAGCCGAACACGCGCACGGAGCCGGCCTGCGGATGCAACATGCCCATGGCGATTCTGATGAGCGTGGTCTTGCCGGAGCCGTTGCGGCCCAGCAGCCCGACCACCTCGCCGGGTTCCACCGGAAAGGTGACGCCGTCCAAAACCGGCACTCCCTTTTTGTACGACCTCTCTACCCTTTCGAACTCCAATACCGGGTTCATGATTCCTCCTTCTCGCGCCATATACCGCTCGCGGGCGACGGCTCGCCGCTCGAGATTTCACGATCGGCCTCCCGCAGAATCTCCGCCGCGTCCTTGAAGCGTAAGCCGCCCAAGTACGCTTCCGAGAGCAGCTTCCTGGCGGCGGCACGGAGGCGCTCGCGCTGCTCGGCGGGCTTCATTTTCGGCGGCTCCGAGCAGACGAACGTGCCGCGGCCGCGCTGGGTCTCTACGTAACCAAGCAGCTCCAGCTCGTCGTAGGCCTTCTTAACGGTGAGGGGGGCGACCACCAATTGCTCGGCCAACTCGCGGTGGCTGGTGAGCTTGTCGCCTTGGCGCAGCCTTCCCCCTGCGATGGCTTCGACAATCTGCCGCATGATCTGGCGGTAGATGGGAAGCTCGTCGGCAGGATGGACGATCAACTGCATCATGTGATATATAACACTATATCACATGATCTGTGGATTGCAAGCTTTTTTTCTGTCCGGCGACTTATCGCGGCGTGCCGAGCAGTTTGCAGGATGCCGATTCTGCGCAAGGCGCTCGACTGGCGTGCGCGAACCTGCTTGTGGTCTGAGCGGCAAGCTAAAGCATGCCCCAGCGTGCTATTCTAAACCTCCCAAGGTTACAGAAGCGCCACTACCCGCAACTGGACCGAAGGCAGCCTGACGGTTCCGCTGAGCGCGGCACTACGACGTGCCAGCGTGCCCGTATTCCCTGGAGAAGACCAGGTTGCCGTTCCGGGTTCCGAGAGCCGGCAACCGCCCTGCTCCGGGCCGGCAGCAAGAAAACTCGCAGTTCCGTTTCGCCAAGGACATGACAACCAAGAGAGATCATTCCCAACCACTCAGCCGCAACGCTCATTTGTTGAAGTGGGTAGAAAAGATGGCCGAACTCACACGGCCCGCGGCCATTCACTGGGTGGACGGCTCCGCGGAGGAGAACGCCGAACTTTGCTGCCAGATGGTGGAGAGCGGCACGTTCATCAAGCTGAACGAGGACCTGTGGCCGGGCTGCTATTACGCCCGGTCGGACGCGAGCGACGTGGCGCGCATCGAATCCCGCACATTCGTCTGTTCGCTCTCGAGGGAGACTGCCGGCCCAACCAACAACTGGGAAGATCCGTTCGCGATGCGGCACAAGTTGAAGGCGCTCTTCCACGGGTCGATGGCCGGCCGCACGATGTACGTGTTGCCCTTCAGCATGGGACCGGTCGGATCGCCCATGGCTCAGTACGGCATTGAGCTGACGGATTCGCCATACGTGGTGGTGAACATGCGCATCATGGCGCGCATTGGCGAATGGGTTCTGGACGCAATGAGAAGAGACGAGAAGCGCGTGGTGCCCTGCCTGCATTCGGTGGGCGCGCCGCTGTCACCCGGCCAGAAAGACGTCCCCTGGCCCTGCAATCCGACGAAGTACATCGTCCACTTCCCCGAGACACGCGAGATCTGGTCGTATGGCTCGGGATACGGCGGCAACGCGCTGCTGGGGAAGAAGTGCTTCGCGCTGCGGATTGCGTCCAATATCGCGCGCGACGAGGGCTGGCTGGCCGAGCACATGCTGATCGTCGGCATTGAAGATCCCAAGGGAGAAAAGACATACATCGCCGCCGCCTTTCCCAGTTCCTGCGGCAAAACCAACCTGGCCATGCTGATCCCGCCGAAGGGAATGGAGGGCTGGAAGGTGCGGACGGTGGGCGACGACATCGCATGGATCAAGCCGGACGAAAGCTGCCGCCTGCGCGCGATCAATCCCGAAGCCGGCTTCTTCGGCGTGGCCCCCGGGACATCCGTGAAGACGAATCCGAACGCCATGGCGACACTCCAGCGGAACACCATCTTCACCAACGTCGCGCTCACGCCGGAAGGCGGGGTGTGGTGGGAGGGGATGACCGAAGAGCCGCCGGCCGAGTGCCTGGATTGGCGGGGGAACCCGTGGACGCCGGCGATTGCCAAGGAGACCGGCGCCCTGGCGGCGCACCCGAATGCGCGTTTCACGGCACCCGCGTCACAATGCCCGGTAATCGATCCCGATTGGGAAAATCCGAACGGGGTTCCCATCAGCGCCTTCGTTTTCGGCGGCCGGCGGGCCGACACCACGCCGCTGGTTTACCAGGCATTCAACTGGAGCGCGGGCGTATACGCCGGAGCCACCATGGGGTCGGAGACCACCGCGGCGGCCGCCGGCGCCGTGGGCCACGTGCGCCGCGACCCGATGGCCATGCTGCCCTTCTGCGGCTATAACATCGGCGACTATTTCCGGCATTGGATCACGATGCAGCATTCGCTGAGCCAAACGCCGCGCATTTTTCGCGTCAACTGGTTCCGCAAGGACGCGCAAGGAAAGTTTTTGTGGCCGGGATTCGCCGAAAATCTGCGGATCCTGCGCTGGATCATCGACCGCGTGCATGGCCGCGCGCTGGGCAACGAAACGCCGGTGGGCTGGATGCCGCGCTACGAAGACATCGATTGGACGGGGCTCGATTACCCGCGCGAGAAATTCGACTACTTGCAGGCGTTCGACCGGGAGGCGTGGCACAGCGAAGTGATGGAGCACGAAAAGTGGCTGATGGGCCTGCGCGATCACCTGCCGCCGGAAATCATTTACGAACGCGAGTTGCTGACTTGCCGACTGCTGGACCCCATCCAGCCGGGAAGCGTCGCGGAATAGCCGGCCAGGGTCCTCCGGCGGGTTAGCCGCGAGCGCCGCGCTGGGCCAGCACGCGCTCGACCTGCTGCATCAGAGACTGCGCCCGAGGCATGCTCTCCGTGGCCTTTTTGATCTCGGGGTCTTCCTGCCACCGGGCGCGCTCGGCGGTGTCCTTGTCGAAGGCGCGGAAATAGAGTTCCCAGCGGATCTGCTCCTTCAGCCAATCCTTGCAGGCATCGAAATCGGCGTCGGTGAACACAACCTGCTGCGTCTTCAGGAACGCCTTGAAACGATTCAAGGTGTCCTCGTCCACCTGCCAGCCCGCCGGCAGGGTGGGCTTGGCGCCGTTGAAATAGACGTTGCCGAAATGATAGTAAACCCAGACGCCCGGTACCCATGCCAGTCCCAGACGGCGCTGGAAAATAGTGTAGTGGGGATTCGGATACTTTTCGTCGGGGGTGATGCCGCCGCCGCCATACACCTTGCGTCCGCTGTCGGTGGTCTTCAGGTCGTCCTGGTTCTGGGTGTCGGAATGGTGGGCGTAGTAATAGTCGAAGAACGACTGATGCGAGTAATCGCGCTGGATGAGGCGCCCGCTGGGAGTGTAATAGTGGGCGATGGTGAGCAGCAGGGCGGCGCCCTCGTTGAGCGGAAACTGTTGCTGAACGAGGCCCTTGCCAAACGTGGTTTCGCCCAGCACCCAAGCGCGGTCGTGATCCTGCAGCGCGCCGGCCACGATCTCGGAGGCCGAAGCGGAATCGCCATTCACCAGAACCACCATCGGATAGTGCTGGGAGGCAGCGACGGCGCGGGCGCGGAACGGCTGCTCGGCTTCCGCGCGGCCATGGTGGGAGACCACCATCTGGCCGTCGCGCAGGAAGCGACCGGCCACGGCTACGGCTTCGTTGACCAGCCCGCCGCGGTTGTCCCGCAAGTCCAGAACCAGTCCGGCGGCATTCTGCTCACCCAACTTGGCCAGATCGTCTTCCACGTCCTTGGCGACGTTCTGCGCTTCAAAGCTGCTGATGTTGAGATAGAGGATGCCAGGTTTCCACCAGAACGCGTCCACCACGCTGGTTTCGATGGCGCCGCGGGTGACCTCGACGGTGATGGGATCCGGCACGCCTTCGCGCCGCACCGAAACCCGCACCTGGGTGCCGCGCTGCCCGCGCAGCAGGTCGGCCACGGCGGGTGATTCCATAGCACTGGTGTCTTTATCGTCCACGGCCACGATCACGTCGCCGCGGCGCAGGTCCGCTCGCGACGCCGGCGAGCCCGGGAAGGGGCGTATTACCACCACGCGGGCCTGATCCATGCTGATCTCCATCCCCACGCCGAAATACTGCGCACGCTGGCGGCGCTGCATCTCGCGATACTCGGCCGGATCGACAAATACCGAATGCGGGTCGAGGGTGTGCAGCATGCCGGGAATGGCGCCCTGGTAGAAGGCCTTCTCCGAGGACACCGGATCGGCATAGTTCTTTTCCACCAGCGCATACGCCGAGGCCACCGAGCGCATGGTGCGGTCCAGTTCCTCGCCCTGCGAAGCCGCGTGCACGCGGCCGGCGGACAGTCCAACCCATGCCGCGAAGCCCACCAAGGCCGCCAGCAACGAAATCCCCACTGTTTTTTTCATTTTCATGCTCTTACCCGGCTGCCAAGGACGATCCCAACAGACACCTCTGGGGAGCGCTCCATATATGTGACGGCCGAGCGGACAACAGGTACCGCGGCCGTTTCACTGCAAGCCCATCCCTGGAACCATGATAGCGCGGCTGGGACCAGACGCTACACCTGGTACACGCCGTCGAAATCGAAGAAATAACGCTCGATGGCGAGCGAAGGTTGCGCGGCGTGGATTACTTCGGCGGCGCGCTCTATGTCGGCGACGACCTCTTCCGGCGGCCGGCCGATGTACGCGCCGCAATCGTTGTGGCCTGTCAGGATCATCCGCGCCGGGTGGTGCAGCGCGATCGAGGTGGCCACCATGCGCAACACGAAGTCGCGGTCGCCTTCGCTGGCCGGGGCAGCGAGCGTCCTGGCTGCGCCGGGAATCTTGATCTGGTCGCAGAGCGCCAGGCCCCGGCGCCGTAGAAACTTCCGCACCGCCAGTTCGAAGCGCGCGTCGAAGCAAGTCAGCGCGCACGCATCGGCCCGGTAGACCTCGACCGGCGAATCGAAGTGAAACAGCTTCTGCATGGCGCTATACCCACGCCTTCGTCAGTGCCTGGCCGCGCCGCCGCAGATGCGGCGTGTGCCGCGCCATATCCTGGAAAAACGTCGAGGGATCTTCGGGCGCCAGCCAGATCTCGCAGTTCGGCCCACATTCGATCTTGACCGTCTCGGCCGAAAGCGGCACCGGCGCCCGGTCTTCCGCGTCCTCGCCGATGTAGGTAATCGCCCGGTAGGGGATCAACCGGTTGGCCAGACCGGCACGGATCAGCAGCCCATCCGGTGTGGTGACGTATTGCTGCGGATACGCGCGGATCAGTAATACCAGCAAGACCGAGCCGGCAATCCAGTGGTTGCCTCCCACCAGGATCACCACCAGGCCCAGGCCGATCGCGGCCAGAATCCACCACTCAAACTTCGCATCGTGCGTCATAAATGAGGTTCCTGTTTTGGCTGGGCGGGATGGAGACACAACCTGCATTTCCACGCCCGGCGCCGCTATTCCGGGCGCCGGGCCCGCTCCATTTCGCCCTGTGGTTCGCAGTTATCCGGCCTTGCGTTTGGCCTTCAACTCGGCCAGCAGCCGGTCGATTTCGTCGTGCTTTTCCATGGCCTTGAACTGGTCCTCGACGTTGTCGGCCATCAGCTCGGCGGTAGCCTGCGCTGTCGCTTCGCTGTGCTGCACCTTGTTCTTCATCCGGTCAAAGGCAGCGGTCTTGGATTGATCGCCCATATTCAGCCCCGCCTGGGTGGCTTTCCCGAGCGCGCGGGAGCGCCGGTGCTGCGCGATCAGCATGTCGCTCTTGGCCTGCGCCTCCACCAGCTTCTGCTGCAACTTGGTCAACGCGCCCTTCAGGTTCTCCACCTGCGTCTTCTGGTCCTCCACCTGCTGCGCGAAGCTCTCGGCCGTCGTGCGGTAGGTCATCGCGCGTTCCACGGCGGTGCGGGCCAGCGCGTCGTCGTGCTGGTCGAGCGCCATGTCCGCGCGACGCATCCATTGCCGGTCGTTGTCTTCGTTTTCCTTGAGCTTCTTCTCCAGCACGTGCTGGTCGGCGATCGAGATCGCCACCTGGGTTTTCACCTGGAGCAGTTGATTCTCCATATCGAGGATCACCTGCTTGATCATTTTCTCCGGGTCCTCGGCCTTGTCGACCAGATCGTTGAGGTTGGCCCGAATCAATGTGGAAACGCGCTCTAAGAGTGCCACTGGAGTTCTCCTTTCGCTGTGGGCCGCGCACACTCGCGCGCGGCCCGGTTACCCAAAGTCCCTATTGCGCCGCCGGCGCCTTGTCGTCCGGCTTCGGCGCCTTGTCCCCAATCGTCCGCACTTTGGCGAACAGCTCGCTGAACGGCATGCCCGAGAGGGTCTCGAACAGTGCCGGAACCTGCGCCGCGATCTTCGTCATGTCGCCGGTGATCTTGTTCATCCCGGCGGAATCGCCGTTGCCGGTCGACACAATCGTGATCTTGTCCACGTTGGCCAGCGGCGCGGCCAGCGCTTTCACCACCTCCGGCAAGCCGGTGATCAGCTTGTCGATAATCGCCGCCTGGTTGAATTCCTGGTACGCCGTGGCCCTCAGGTTCATGGCCTTGGCTTCGGCTTCGCCCTTCTTGAAGATGATCTCCGCTTCCGCTTCGCCCTGCGCGCGGATGGCCGAAGCATGGCCTTCGGCTTCGGTGATCAGGCGCTGCTTCTCGGCTTCCGCCAGGGTCTCGATGCGCTGCCGCTCGGCCTGTGCCGGCTTCAGCACGGTGGCCGTCAGCTCACGCTCGCGGCGCAGGATCTCGGCTTCCTGAACCTTGACTTCGTGCTCTTTCTCCACCTGGTGAACGGTGACTTCTTCGCCGCGCACCTGCTGCTGCATGATATTGGTCTGGATCTCGTAGGCCTTGTCCGCCTGGGCCTGTTGCTTCTTCACGGCTTCCAAGTACACGGCCTTCTTGGTCTCCAGGTCGCGCTGCGCTTCGGCCTGCTTGGTCTGGGAAAGCGTCTCCGCCAGCACGCGTTCCTGGTCGGCCTGCGCTTTGGCGATGGCGGCTTCGCGCGATGCGTTCGCCCGTTTGATGGCGGTGTCGCGTTCGGCTTCGGCGGATGCCACGTCGGCGTCGCGTTTGATCCGCGCCACGTCCGGCCGGCCCATGTTGGTGATGTACTCGTTCTTGTCGCGGACCTCTTTAATGGTGAAGGAAATCACTTCGAGGCCCATCTTGGTCATGTCATCGGCGCAGGTGGAGCGCATCCGCTCACCCACCATTTCCGGCTGCTTGACGATCTCTTCCACCGTCAACTGGCCGATGATGCCGCGCAGGTGGCCTTCCATCACCAGCCGGATCAACCCTTCGCGCTCATCGGGCCCCTTGGTCAGGAACTGCTCCGCCGCGGTGAGGATCGATTCCGGATCCGACTTCACCTTGATCTGCGCCACCGCTTCCACCGTCACCGCGACGCCCTGCCGCGTGTAGAGGTCCTGTTTGGGCGCCACGTCGAACGACATCAGCTCCAGCGAAAGCCCGCGCGAGGTCTCCACCATCGGAAAGATCAGCGTGCCGCGGCCCTTCACCACGCGCGTACCGCCCAAGCCGTAGACGATGATGGCTTCGTGCGGACCGGCTTTGCGGAACAGCTTGGCAAACGCCGTCAGGATGAAAAGAAGGACCAGGACTCCCAAAAGGACGAAGATCACGATTGGGTTTTGTATAATCTTGTTCCATTTAACTCTTCAACTCCGTTTCTCCGGCGAAGTCTTCCCAACGCCGGACGTAGGCAATACCCTTCTCATAGCGCGTGACGACCACCTCCGCGCCCTTGGGGATGGCTGCGCCATCCTCGCTGCGCGCGCCCGCAACGTGGCGCGTGCCCTCCTGCGAAAAAACCAACTCGCCCGTTCCGCCGTCGCGGATCCGGATGCTCAGTTTCCCGAGCACCCCCACCATCTCGTAATCCGCCGGATCGAGCGGCGCTTCATGCGCCATCAGCACCTTGGCGAGGAATACGAACACCACCGCCGCGGCGCCCAGCCCGCAGAACGTCGCCACCACGAATGCCACGAAATACCAGACGTGGTAGTAATGCTCCAGCAGATATCCCGCGCCGCCAAACCAGGCCAGAAACGCCGACACGGTGCCGAAATTGAGCCACGGCAGCTCGCCCTCGCCGCCGTGCGGAATGTGCCCGTGCGGAATATGCAAGCCATGGTGCAGATGCACATGCGGGATGTGCAGGTGCCCCGTTCCCGCCAGAAACGCCAACGCGCTCAATAGGAAACCCACCAGAAAACACGCGAGGTAGAAATCCGCCCAATTCATTTACTGCCTCCTCGTCTTGCGGGCCGCCGGCGTCTTCAGGACTTCCATCAACCGCTCCGCCAGGCCCGGGTTCTCCAGAATCTCACCCAGCAGGATCATGCACATGCGCGTATCCTCGTGCCGCGCCAGGGCCAGCAGCGCGTGCTGCAGCTCCGGGTCGCGGCGAAACCGCTCCGCGCCGCTCACCAGCCACAGGTCCAGCTTGTCCTCGAGCGCCCCCACATCCGACACCAGCTCGTTCTGAAACCCCTCCGGATCGTCCACCAGGTAGCCCGGATGCACCTTGAAAAAGCGTGCCAGCAGCATGCGCGTGGAGTTGGTCAGGTGCGGACGCGCCCCGCTCTCGATCTGCGAAAGGTAACTCTGGCTGATGGATTTGCCGAGCTCGCGCTCAATCAGCCGCGCCATCTCCTGTTGCGACAGTTCGCGGTCGAACCCGCGCAGCGTTCCTTCCACCTCGCGCAGGTATCGAAGTTTCTCACCAAGCTTCATATAGCAATTTGTAATTATAGTATTGCAATTTGCGATTGGCGTCAAGAAGAGAATTTGGCGCGTTTTCAAACGGATAGCGCGGTCGGTATTGGGGGCTTGACGTCGGGAGTCCTCTTTGAATGCGGCTGGACCGCTCCCTTTGGTCACGGCTCCGTTCGAAAAGGAGCAGTCGTCGCCATGGCCTGGAATTCCGCTCGAGGGCTTGCCCGGCTGCCCGGCGAAATGGAACACTGGAGGTTGCCGAACAACGATCTGATGCTACGGACCAACCCGAGAACGCCTTCACAGGATCTGACGGACCGGCGTGGCGCACGCACTCGTGCGTGCCGCGTCGGCACTCGTGCCGACGCCCGGTGCAGTGGGGAGAAGACGCATCGAGAAGAGTCTCGACGCGGCACGCACGAGTGCGTACGCCACGGATGGGTCCTGGCAATCTTATTTTTGGCTGCGACGGCGGCGTTGGCGCAGTCGAACCGCAGCACGTTGACGGGCACGATTACGGACCCGACTGGCGCCGTGATCCCGTACGCTCACCTCGAAGCCGTCAATCAGGCCACCGGTCTCACGTACTCCGCATCGACCAACGAGCGCGGCCTCTACACGCTGTCCGCACTGCCGGTCGGAGCATACAGGCTGACCGCCTCCGCGCGCGGTTTCGGTCTCGAGCTGCGGACCCTTCCGGTCAACGTGGCAGAGACCGTGACGCTCAATTTTGCGATGCGGGTTGCGGACGCGGACGTGCGCGAAATCGACGTTACGGCCCCCGACACCCCAACCCCAGACAACTCGACCGGCATCACCGAAAAGCTCGTAACCGATCTCCCTCTTTCCGTTTCCGGCAACATGCGGAATCCGGAGAGCTTCATCTTTCTTACGCCGGGGGTGACCGGCACCGCCGCCAACACGCAGATCGATGGCTCGCAATCCCGCGCCAAGGAAGTGCTGTTCGACGGCGTCGGCGCCACCAGCCCGGAGAGTGGCGGCACGCTGTTCACCTATCCATCGGTAGAAGCAGTCTCGGAGTTCCGCCTGGTCAACAGCGATTTCAGCGCGGAATATGGCCGCACCGGCGGCGGCTTCGAAGTGTTTTCGAGCAAATCGGGGACAAACACATTTCACGGCGCGGCTTTCGACTACCTGCGCAACAATGTATTCGATGCACGGGGCTTCTTCGGGACAGCGGCTCCGGTAAACCGGCAGAACGAATTCGGCGCGGCGCTCGGTGGGCCGGTCGCGATTCCGCATCTATATGACGGGCGCAAGCGTACGTTCTTCTATTTGGTCTACAGCGGATTCCGCTACGTGCAATCGTTGTCGAATTCGCTGGTGAGCATTCCGCCAGTGGTCTTTCGCGATGGCAACTTTTCCTCGCTGGTGGGCAGCAGCGGCAAGCCGATCCTCATCTACGACCCCTCGACCACAACCCAAACCGCCAGCGGCGGCTACACGCGCACGCCGTTTGCGGGAAACCAGATTCCGCAAAGCGAGTTCAGCTCGGTCTCGTCGAAGATCCTGCCGCTGCTGCCGCAGCCGACCAACGGCGGCAATCTCAATAACTTTCTGGCGCTGAGCGCCAACAGCTTCAGCCGCGACCAAGTGGACGTGAAGATCGACCACTCCTTCACCGACGCCAACCGGCTCAGCGGCTTCCTCTATGTGGGCAGGTATGCGCAGATCAATCCGGACACTCTCCCCGATCCCTTCACCAATGGGCTCAACAACGATTACAATTCGCGCTGGGCGCGCCTGAGCGACGATTGGTCGCCATCTTCGACCCTGCTCAACCACGCTGCGTTCGGTCTCACGCGCGAGGCGCAGTTGTGGAACTCGCTGGCCGCCAACCAGAACTGGCCCAGCCAGATCGGCCTGACCGGCGTGCAGACGGGCGCGGGCAACGCGTTCCCCTACGTGACGTTCAACGACGGCTATGCCACCTGGGGATCCACCAACGGCACCAAGACCGTGGGCGAGCAAATCAACAACGTGTTTCAGCTCGACGACAGCGTGGGCTGGATGCGTGGCCGGCACAGCTTGAAATTCGGCGCCGATGCGCGCTGGCTCGAAACCAACGGCGCGGATTACTTCGGCTCACAGGGCAACTTCGCCTTCAATACGCTGGAGACAGGCCTGCCCGGCTCCTCGTCCACCGGCAGCGCGTTCGCCAGTTTTCTACTGGGTGACGTGCACCAGGGCCAGCTCAATCAGCTCACGCTGGTTCCGGGCATTCGCTACCGGTATCTGGCTGGGTTCGCGCAGGACGACTGGAAGATCACCCGCACGCTCACGCTGAACCTGGGCCTGCGCTACGAAATCTATTTCCCGCGCTCAGAGGCGCACGACAACCTGGCGAGCTTTGACCCCACGCTCGCCAATCCTGGCGCGGGCAACCTGCCGGGCGCAATCGAGTTTCTCGGCACGGGCCCCGGCCGCAGCGGGTTGACCAGTTTCGCCAACACGGATTACAAGAATCTCGGGCCGCGCGTGGGATTCGCTTACGCCGCCAGCCCCAAGACCACCGTGCACGGCGGCTACGGAATTTACTATGGGCCGGGCAATGCCGACGCCGGTCTGCGGCAATCGCAGAGTTTCGGTTTCGGCTTCAACGCATCGCCGGTCTTCGCCAGCATCAACAACGGCGTCACGCCGGCCTTCCATTGGGACAGCGGCTTTCCGCAGAACTACGTCCGACCGCCCGATATCAGCCCCACTGTGGCTAACGGATCGGCGGTGACGATGATCGGCGCAGGCGACGGACGGCCGCCATACTTTCAAAACTGGAGCGTGGGCGTGCAGCATGAGCTGATTGCGAACCTGCTGCTGGAGGCCGATTACGTCGGTGTGAAAGGCACGCGCCTGGGAACCGCTCTCATGCAGCCGAACGAGCTCAACCCCAGCTATCTGAGCTTGGGCAGCCTGCTCAGCGCGCCGGTGACGTCGGCGGCTGCGCAGGCGGCGGGCATTCCCCTTCCCTACCCCAGCTTCACCGGCTCGGTGGCGCAGGCGCTGCGACCGTTCCCGCAATACCTGACGATCACCAACCTCAGCAACCCGAACGGCGATTCGACCTACCACGCGCTACAGATGAAAATGGAACGGCGAATCTCCCACGGGCTGACCGGCGTGGCGGCATACGCCTGGTCGAAGACGCTCACCGATGCCGACATAGCGGCCGGCGGCGGGCCGGCTGGGCAGACATATTACAACCGGGGATTGGAGAAAGCGGTGAGCGACGCCGATGTGCCGCAGGCGGTTTCCGTCAGCTTCCTGTACGATTTGCCGTTTGGGCCGGGCAAGCGGTTCTTCCAGCACGGCGCGCCGGGCAAGCTGATGGCCGGATGGACGCTCACCAACATCGATCAATACTGGGCCGGCACACCCATCGTGCTGACCGCCAACAACACGCTGCCGCTGTTCAACTCCACGCTGCGGCCGAACGTGATTTCCGGCGTGCCGCTCGCAATGAGCTACAGCAACTTCGACCCGGCGGTGGATCGCTACATCAATCCAGCGGCTTTCGCTGTGCCCGCGGCGTTCACGCTCGGCAGCGCGGCGCGATCGTACGACAGGCTGCGCGCGCCGTGGACTTTGAATGAAAGCGTCGGCGTGGTGAAGCGGACGGCGATTACCGAGCGGGTGACGCTGATTTTCCGCGCCGAGTTTTTCAACGTGTTCAACCGCGCAGTGTTCGGCGCGCCGGCGGCGAACATCAGCGCCGCCAATTTCGGCGTGGTCAGCAGCCAGTCCAATGCGCCGAGGCAGGGACAGATTGCGTTGCGGTTGGAATTTTGAAGCTGGGGCGGGTTTCGCGAGTTCTTCCCAGCACGACCGCTCCCTCTGGTCGCGGCTCCGATGCATTCCGAGCCGCGACCGCAGGGAGCGAAACTCACCGCGAAATGACTTAAGCTAAGCTCTTGGTCTGGGAGGCTTCCGATGCGCCGTAGAGATTTTCTGCCCGCGATGGCGTTGACGGCGGCGGCTGCGCAGACGCCCGCGCCGTCGCCCGGCAAGAGCCGCTCTGAAACAATGCGTGACGCGCGGAGTGTTTGCGCGCGACATGAGCTTCGAAGACACCTGCCGGACGGCCGCGCGCCTGGGGCTGAAAGGGTACGACCTGGAGGGTCCCGAACAGTGGCCGATGCTGAAGAAGTACGGCCTGGTGCCGACTATGTGGCCGCCGGGACCGGGCGGCACCATCTCCAATGCGCTGAACCGCACCGAAAATCACGCGCCGCTCGAAAAGGCGATGCACCAGGCGCTCGACGACGCCGCGGCCAACGGCGTTCCCAGCATCATCACCTTTAGCGGCAACCGTAAGGGCATGGCCGACGCCGAGGGCGCGGACAACTGCGTGGCCTTCCTGAACCGCGTCAAAGCGCACGCCGAAGACAAAGGCGTCGACATCAGCATGGAGTACCTGAACAGCAAGGTCAATCATAAGGACTACATGTTCGACCACATCGCCTGGGGAGTGGACGTGATGAAGCGGGTCAACTCGCCGCGGGTGAATATCCTGTTTGACATCTATCACGCGCAGATCATGGATGGCGACATCGTGCGCAATATCCGCGACTACTACCGGTGGATCGGCCACTTTCACACCGGAGGCAATCCGGGGCGGCATGAAATCGATGAAACGCAGGAACTCAATTACCGGTTCATCGCGCAGGCGATCGCGGAACTGGGCTTCACCGGATATGTTGCGCACGAGTATTCGCCCGCGCCGGGACGCGACGCCGTCGCCAGCCTGGAGCAAGCGGTGCGCATTTTCGACGTGTGAGCCGGCCTTCCCGGCGTGCGGCTGCCGGTATACACTGGGCGTGTGAAATACTCCCGCAGACAACTCGGCCTCTTGCTGCCGGCGCTGGCCGCCGCTCAGGCCCCCGACAAGAAGGAAGACAAGAAGCTCGTCGATTCGCGCGCCTACGCTTACGGCGATATGCCCGTGAAGACCAACGGAGCGAACCAATCGCGCCAGGTATTCGACGGTGCGACGCACACTGGCTATCACGTCGATCTGCACCTGACCGATCTGGGCCCGGGCATGGCCCCTCACCCTCCGCATAAGCACGCGCACGAAGAAGTGGTGATGCTCGAATCCGGCCAGCTCGATGTGACGTTGGGATCGGTCACCACGCGTGTGGAAGCCGGTTCGGTGGTGTGGGCCGCCTCCAACCTGGAACACGGCTGGCGCAACCCCGGACCCGGCCGGGCGCAGTATTTCGTGATGGCGTTGGGCCGCGAAGGGGAATAAGCGCCCTTACAACACCAGCACCACGTCCAGCGTTCTGGGGCCATGAACGCCCTTGACGCGGGTCATCTCGATATCGGAAGTGGCGGAGGGTCCGGAGATGGTGGTGAGCGGCGCCGCGCGGAACTCCTCGACGCGGCGGATGGCTTCCGGCAAGGTCTCGACGACCTGTTCGGCGCGGACCACGCAGAGATGATAATCGGGCACCAGGGTAACCGCGCGGCGAGCCTGGCCGGGGCCGTGGCGCAGGATGATGGTGCCGGTGAAGGCAACCGCCGCCTCGCAGCCGGTGAGCACGCCGTTGCTCTGATCGAGCGCGGTATAGCTGAGGGCGGCGTCCTCGACGAATTCGAAGCCGTCGGGCAGCCAGCTTGCGGGGACGCCATGCGAAACCACGATGGCGGAGCGGCGGCGCGCGTTGAGCGCCTGCGCCACGGCATCGGCAATCTGCGCCGCGGTGCAGCGGTAGACGCTGGCGCCGTATTCGTAAAGGCGGGCCGCGAACAACTCCAGCCGCGCTTCGGCCGCCATGCCGCCTTCGCGCCGGTATTCGCGCGGAATGGCTGCGTACTCGGTGGCGCGATTGCCAGGGCCGCCGGTGGCCTTCCGGATCCGATCCAGTATTTCCTGCCTGGCATCCGGTTTGGCGGCGCTCATGGGGTCTCCTTGCGCCCCGCCTGGCCCACCACTGGCGGAACGATTCGGCGGGAACCGCGGGCAGGTCGCGGAAGCGGGTCCAGCCCGCCAGCGCGCCGGGCAGGTGTTCGATCACGCCGTCCTCGACATACGGTTTCTGCGCGATGCGCACCAGTTTCTGCGCCGTTTCCAGGCGCTTGCCACTCTTCAACCCTCCCGCCGCCACTTTCA
>CAWJLI010000215.1:0-14037 GCA_963843095.1 Bryobacterales bacterium | reverse complement strand
TCCAGGTGGTGCTCGATAAGGGGCAGGAGGAAGACTGGTTCGCCTCCCACTGGATTACCGCGCTGGCCGCGGTCGCGGTGGCGGGCCTGGCGATTTTCGTGGCGCATGAGTTCTCGACGCGCGACCCGGTGGTGCGCCTGCGCGTATTCAAGGAGCGGACTTACGCGGCTGGCGTGTTTCTGATGACCGTGCTCGGCTTCGTGCTGTATGCCAGCCTGCTGCTGCTGCCGATTTTTCTGCAGACGCTGCTGGGGTACTCGGCGCTCGATGCCGGTATTGCCATGGCGCCGCGCGGGCTGGGATCGTTCCTGATGATGCCGGTGGTCGGCACCGTGCTGGGCCGCTTCGACCCGCGCAAGGTGCTGGCCGTGCGGCCTGACCGTCGCCGCCTGGACCCTCTACGAGTTGGGCCGGCTGAATCTGAACGCCGGATATTGGGACATTTTCTGGCCGCAGTTCATCCAGGGCGCCGCGCTGGCGATGCTGTTCGTGCCGCTGACCACCGCCACCATGGATCGCATCTCGCGGGAAGAAATGGGCAACGCCACCAGCATGTTCAACCTGATGCGCAACCTGGGCGGCAGCTTCGGCATCGCCAGCGCCACCACCTATCTGTTCCGGCGCCAGCAGTTACAATACCCAACTGCTGGGGGCGCACGTCACCGCGCTGAACCCGCAGGTGCGGGCCATGGCGCAGGGCATCCAAACCAGCCTGATCGCGCACGGGAGCGACCCGGCCACCGCGCTGCGCAGCGCCTACGGGACGATCTGGGGCATGGTCCAGCGGCAAGCCTCCATGGTCTCTTTCGTGGATACGTTCCTGGTCATGTCGGTGGTTTTTCTGCTCATGTTGCCGCTGCTGCTGGTGATGAAGAAGCCGCGCTTTCAGACCAAGGGCGGCGCCATGCACTAGGTTGGCGTTTCGAATCGCTTCGCGATAGACTGCTCACTTCGGTCTCGCGTCCGTTTCAGAGCCGCGATCGAGGGAGCGGTCGGCGACGACGCCGCTTGCCCCCATTGCGTGCGTGCTCCGCGTGCGATGCTTTGACTGACCGGTCCCAAGTGCGGGGACCGTACGGAGGACTCATGAGAAAAGAGTTTTTGATGGGAACCATGTTGCTGCTGCCGCTCGCAGCGGCGGCGGCCGACTTCACACGCCTGGCCATCAAGCCCGGTTTGTGGGAATCCACGGTGACTATGAAGACCGGCTCCCGCTGGCCAGCATTCCGCCCGAGCAGCGCGCGCAGATGGAAGCCGCCATGGCGAACATGCCGCCCGCGCGGCGTGCGCAGATGGAGGCCATGATGGCGGGGCGGGGTCAGCCCACCGTGACGAAGGTGTGCCTGACGAAGGATTCGATGAGCAAAGCGCTCGACTTCGGCGCCCAGCAGCGGAAGAACTGCCAGGTCAAAGTGGTCAGCGCGTCCTCGACCTCCCAGCAGGTTGAAATGGAATGCACCATGGATAACAACAAACTGACGGGCACCATGACGTTCGAAGCGCTCAGCCCGGAGTCCGGCAAGGCAACCATTCAGATGAGTCAGGACGGCGTGACGAAGATGAGCATGACCGTCAATACGAGATACCTTGGCCCGGATTGCGGAGACGTGAAACCGCGGTAAGAGCCGTAGCGCCGGCGGTCGGTGCCTGGAAAAAACACCGGCGGCAAAAGACCGGCGGCGCTACCGTTTAACGCCCTTCGGACAGGCGGTCGGCGAGGATGGGCGGCAGATTCGCCTCGCGGATACGCCGTTGCGCGGTGGCCACATCGTATTTGGCGCGGCAATACTCCACTGCGGCGGTTGCGGAATCGTAGATCAGGTAAGCGGCGCGCGGGTCGCCATCGCGCGGTTGGCCCACCGAGCCGGGATTGACCAGGTAGCCGCAGTCCCCGTCAACCCTCATCACGTCCGGGCAGGCTCCCTGCCAAAAAGGAGAGATCGTCTCTACGCGCCCGTGATTCCAGATGAAGCCGCCCTGCAGGTGGGTGTGGCCGAAGAAGGCGAGACGCGTTTCCAGGTATTCGAACGCCAGCGCCGCTTCCTCGATGGACATGATGTCCGCCGAGGAAGCGGCGCTGGCGTTCGAATACCTGGAAACGCGGCTTGCCTTTTTCGGCCACACCCACCTGCAGGGCGGCTTCATCTGGAATCACGGGCGGGTCGAGACGATTTCCCCTTTTTGGCAGGGATCCTGCCCGGACATGATGAGGGTTGACGGGGACTGCGGCTACCTGGTGAATCCAGGCTCGGTGGGCCAACCGCGCGATGGCGACCCGCGCGCCGCTTACCTGATCTACGATTCCGATGCCGCCGCGGTGGAATATTGCCGCGCCAATACGACGTCGAAACCGCGCAACGGCGTATCCGCGAGGCGGACCTGCCGCCCATCCTCGCCGACCGCCTGTCCGAAGGGCGTTAAACGGTAGCGCGCCGGTCTTTTGCCGCCGTGTTTTTTCCAGGCACCTACCGCCGGCGCTACGGCTCTTACCGCGGTTTCACGTCTCCGCAATCCGGGCCAAGGTATCTCGTATTGAAGGTCATGCTCATCTTCGTCACGCCGTCCTGACTCATCTGAATGGTTGCCTTGCCGGACTCCGGGCTGAGCGCTTCGAACGTCATGGTGCCCGTCAGTTTGTTGTTATCCATGGTGCATTCCATTTCAACCTGCTGGGAGGTCGAGGACGCGCTGACCACTTTGACCTGGCAGTTCTTCCGCTGCTGGGCGCCGAAGTCGAGCGCTTTGCTCATCGAATCCTTCGTCAGGCACACCTTCGTCACCGTGGGCTGACCCCGCCCCGCCATCATGGCCTCCATCTGCGCACGCCGCGCGGGCGGCATGTTCGCCATGGCGGCTTCCATCTGCGCGCGCTGCTCGGGCGGAATGCTGGCCAGCGGCGAGCCGGTCTTCATAGTCACCGTGGATTCCCACAAACCGGGCTTGATGGCCAGCGGTGTGAAGTCGGCCGCCGCCGCTGCGAGCGGCAGCAGCAACATGGTTCCCATCAAAAACTCTTTTCTCATGAGTCCTCCGTACGGTCCCGCACTTGGGACCGGTCAGTCAAAGCATCGCACGCGGAGCCGCGCCGCGCAATGGGGGCGCACTAGTTCAGTCGTCGCCGACCGCTCCCTCGATCGCGGCTCTGAAACGGAGCCGCGACCGAAGTGAGCGGTCCTGTCGCAAACAATGCGAAACGCCAACCTAGTGCACGGCGCCGCCTTTCGTCTGATAACGCGGCCTTTTCATAACCAGCAGCAGCGGCAACATGAGCAGAAAAACCACCGACATCACCAGGAACGTGTCGACGAATGAGACCATGGAAGCCTGCCGCTGCACCATGCCCCAGATGGCGCCGTAGGCGCGGTGCATCGCGGTAGCGGGGTCGCTCCCGCGTGCGATCATGCTGGTTTGGATGCCCCGCGCCATGGCCCGCACCCGCGGGTTCATTGCGGTGACGTGCGCCCCCAGCAGTTGCGTATTGTACTGTTGGCGCCGGAATAGGTAAGTGGTGGCGCTGGCGATGCCGAAACTGCCGCCCAGGTTGCGCATCAGGTTGAACATGCTGGTGGCGTTGCCCATCTCTTCCCGCGAGATGCGATCCATGGTGGCCGTGGTCAGCGGCACGAATAGCATCGCCAGCGCGGCGCCCTGGATGAACTGCGGCCAGAAGATGTCCCAGTATCCGGCGTTCAGATTCAGCCGCCCCAACTCATAGAGGGTCCAGGCGGCGATGGTCAGGCCGCAGGCCAGCACCTTGCGCGGGTCGAAGCGGCCCAGCACGGTGCCGACCACCGGCATCATCAGGAACGATCCCAGACCGCGGGGCGCCATGGCAATACCGGCATCCAGCGCCGAGTATCCGAGCAGAGTCTGCAAGAAAATCGGCAGCAACAGCAGGCTGGCATACAGCACGAAACCGAGCACGGTCATCAGAAACACGCCAGCGGCATAAGTCCGCTCTTTGAATACGCGCAGGCGGACCACGGGGTCGCGCGTCGAAAGCTCGTGCGCCACGAAAATCGCCAGTCCCGCCGCCGCGGCCGCGGCCAGCGCGGTAATCCAGTGGGAAGCGAACCAGTCCGACTCCTGCCCCTTGTCGAGCACCACCTGGAGCGCGCCCACCCATACCGCCAGCAGGCCAATGCCCCAGTAGTCGATTCCCAGGCCGCGCCGTCGAATGTAAGGCGGATCGAAGATGAACAGCCGCGTCATGACGATCGACGCCAGGCCCACCGGCAGATTGATGTAGAACACCCACCGCCAGCTCCAGTTGTCGGTCAGCCAGCCGCCGATCATCGGGCCGAGCATGGGCGCCACCACGATGCCGAGCCCCCAGAACGCCATCGCCTTGCCGCGGTCGCGCGGCGGGAAAGCCTCCAGCATCACCGCCTGCGAGAGCGGCTGCAACGCACCGCCGGTGGCCCCTTGCAGCACACGAAACACGATCAACATGCTCAGGGTTGGCGCCAGCCCGCACAGGAACGAAGCCGCCGTAAACCCGAACACGGCCGTGATCAGAATCCGCTTGCGCCCGAAGCGGCTCGCCAGCCATCCGGTCATGGGCAGGATTACCGCATTGGCCACCAGATAGGAGGTTAGCGCCCACGCCGCTTCGTCCACGCTCACCGAAAGGCTGCCCGCGATGTGTGGCAGAGACACGTTGACCACGGTCGTGTCCAGCACCTCCATAAAGGTGGCGAACATCACCGCGACGGCCACAATCCAGGGGTTGACGTGTGGAATTTGCGCGCTCTCAGATGGCATCCGGACCCTAGGCTTATTTTGTAACATGGGCCGGAGCGCGCCCGCACGCAGCCGCCGCCAAAGAGCCCTTGGAAACGTCCCCCCGGAGCGGGGAATTCACGGCGAGCACCGGCGCGTCTCAATGAGTGTCTCGACGAGCCGATGGCGCCTGGCAGGACTGCTACAATAAGGTCGGATTACCCGGTCCGGCACGCCGGCTTAACGCGTTGCTCGTCGATCGGCATAGACTCTTAAGAGAAACGGTAGGCCCTAATTATGCGCACGATCCATCTGTTCGCCGCCGCTGCCGCGCTGCTTATGCTGGTCTCTTGCAGCCGGGATCCCAATGTCGTGAAGCGGCGCTACCTGGAGAGCGGCAACCGGTACTTCGACAAGGGCAAGTACAAGGAAGCCGCCATCATGTACGCCGACGCGTTGCAAAAGGACCGCTTGTGGGGACCGGCCCACTACAAGCTGGGGCTCACGTGGATCAAGACCGGCAACCTGAGCGGCGCCGTCGGCGAACTCCGCAAAGCCATCGAGCGCCTGCCTAAGGATTCCCCGGACCACTGGGACGCCACCGTCAAGCTCAGCGAGATCTTTCTGATGGCGGAAAATGCGCACGACAATCAGGCCATGATGGCGGAAACGGAAGGTTATATCAAGCAACTGCTGGCGCGCGACTCGAATTCGTACGATGGGCACCGGCTCAACGCCGATTTCAATTTCGTGCGCGCGCAACAGGCCCTCAAGACGGGCCGCGTGGACGAAGGCAACGGCGAACTGGACACCGCACAAGCCGAATACGAGAAAGCCACTGCCATCAAACCTGGTGAGACGGGAGTCGCCATGCAGATGGCGCGAGTGGCGATCGAGAAGCGCAAGCCCGACGAAGCCGAAAAAATCTACCGGCAGGTGATCGACAAGGACAAGACCCACCAAGCCGCGTACAACGAACTGTATCGCTTGCAGGTACTGGTGGAAAAGAATTGGGACGCGGGCGAGCAGACTCTGAAGCTCGGCTACCGGAATAATCCCAAAGCGTATACTTTTCTGACCTCGCTCGCCAAGCAATACAGCTTTCAGGGGCGCAAGGACGACATGCTGAAAGTGCTGCAGCAGATTAAGTCCTTGAAGGATTTCCCGGATGGATACCTGGTGGTGGGCGACTTTTACCAGCGGCTGGGCGACGTCGATGCGGCGACCAAAGAGTACCGCGAGGGTCAGTCGCGGGATCCCAAGCGGAAGACGGTGTACCAGAAACACATCGTGGAAGCTTTTATGTCGCGCGGGAAGTCGGCCGAGGCCGAGGACATCAACCGCCAGATATTGAAGGACAACCCGCAGGACAGTTTCGCCAAGGAAATCGAGGGCAGCCTGCTGCTGGACCGCGGCGATGTCGCCAACGCCATGGTGGATCTGCAGGGCGCGGTCACGGCCGACCCCAAGAACCCGGCCAACCATTACCGGCTCGGCCTGGCCCACATGGCGCGCGCGACGTCCGACCGCACCGTCGCGGCCGGGGAGATTGAACAAGCCCGCCAGGAATTCGAAAGGGCGCTGGCCATTCGTCCGGACTTCGTGATGGCCCTGCTGGCGCTGGCGCGCATCGAGATCGCCAAGGGAGATTACGAGAGCGCGATAAAAACCGCTGAGCAGGCGCTGGCGGTCGACCGATCGAACCTCTCCGCCAAGATCATGGAATCCGCCGCGTTGCTGGGGCAGAAAAAGACCGCTGAGGCGCGGCAACTGCTGGAAAGCTTGCGCACCCAAACGCCCAATTCACCCGACGTTGTTCTTCAGTTGGGAGGGGTGAGCCTGATCGAAAAGAAGTACAAAGAAGCCGATGAAGAGTTCCGCCGCGCCTACGACCTCAATCCGGCCAATATCCGCGGGATCACCGGGCTGGTGGAAAGCGATCTGGAGCAGAATAAACCCGACGCCGCCATCCAGACTCTCAAAGCGGAAATCGCCAAGAACCCCGAGCGCACCGACATGAGGATGTTGCTGGCCGAGGTGGAAGTGAAGATCGGCAAGCTTGATGACGCCGTCGCCGACTTCCAGGCGATCCTGAACAAGGTGGGCAAGAACGCCAAGGCGGCGGCCAGAATCTATGCTCGGCTCGGCGAAGCTTACCGCCGCAAAGGCGATCCCGCCGACGCCATCCAGTCATTCCAGAAAGCGCGCGAACTGCTTCCCGACGACTCGCAGATACTCAGTCAACTGGCGCTGGTGCTCGATTCCTCGCAGCACTGGAGCGAGGCCATGCGAGTATACGAAGCCGCGATCAAGCTGGCGCCCAACGACGGTGTCAGCCTGAATAACGATGCGTTCCTCATCGCGGAACATGGCGGCGACCTGGATCAGGCTCTTACCAGGGCGCAGCGCGCCACGCAGTTGCTGCCCAACTACCCCGAGGTGGCCGATACGCTGGGCTGGATCTACTTGAAGAAGAACTTGAGCGATCAGGCGATTGAAATCTTCAAGAAGAACGTGGCGCAGCAGCCGAACTCTTCCACCTACCGCTATCACCTGGGCATGGCGTGGTACCAAAAGGGCGACAGGCCCCAGGCGCGCCAGGCACTCGTCGAGGCGCTGAAGTACAATCCGTCGACGTACGAAAAACAAAAAATACAGGACCTGATGGCCAAACTCTGAAGACCGGCTAAGCCGAGCGGAAAAACCACCAGGACACGAATAGACACGCACCAACACGAATCAGAAAAGGACGTGTTTATGTCTGCGCGGCGGCCAGTTTCGCCAGTTCGTCCAGACTCAAGCGGCCGGTGTAGATGGCCATGCCGAGCGCCGCGTTCACGTTCATGTCGAGCAGCGCGCGCACTTCGTCCAAAGTGGTGATGCCGCCGGCGGCCGTGAGTTCGAGCGTGGTGGCCGCGCGCAGACGGCGAAACCACGCGAGATCGGTGCCCTGCATCATGCCTTCCCGATCCACCCAGGTGGCCAGGAAGCCGCCGCAGTAGGGTTCGAGCAAGCCCAGCATCCGCTCGGCGGTGAATTCCGTAGCCTCCTGCCAGCCCTTGATCACGATGCGGCCGTCTTTCGAATCGGCCGCGATCAGCACCCGCTCGCGGCCGATGGCGCGCCCGAGCTCGCTCAGGAACGCCTCGTCGATTCCTTGCGGCGTGAAGGCCGCGGTGCCCACGATCACCTTGTGCGCGCCCTGTTCGACGAGCGCCCGCGCGCGCTCCACGGTGCGCACGCCGCCGCCCACGCGCGTCACCGCCCGCGCGGCCAGCAGTCGGACCAGATCCCGATTCGAGCCGCGGCCCATGGCGGCGTCCAGATCGATCACCTGGATTTCCGGAAACGCGGCGAACCGGCGCAGCATCTCTTCCGGCGAATCGGCTTCGAGCGCCTTCTCGCGGCCCTGCACCAGTTGCACCACCTTGCCGCCCATCAGATCGATGCAAGGAAAAATCATCCGCTCATCCTCATCGGAATGCCGTGCCGGTCGAGCTCCTCCTTCAACTGGTTCACCGTGTAAGTTCCGTAATGGAAGATGGAGGCCGCCAGCGCCGCATCGGCGCAACCTTCCGTCAACACACGCACGAAATGCTCCGGCTTGCCCGCGCCGCCGGAGGCAATGATGGGGATTCGCGTGGCCGAAGACACCGCGCGGGTCAGCGCGCAATCGAAGCCATCCTGCACGCCATCGGTATCCATGGAGGTGAGCAGGATTTCGCCCGCGCCTAACGCTTCGCCCCGCGCCGCCCATTCGATCGCGTCGATGCCCTCATCGTCGCGACCGCCGCGCGTGTAGACGTGCCATCGGCCGAGCGCGTGGCGGCGCGCGTCGATCGCCAGCACCACCGCCTGCGCGCCGAATTCCCGGCTCAACTCGGTAATCAGCTCCGGCCGCCGCACCGCGGCCGTGTTGACGGAGACTTTGTCGGCGCCCGCCATGAGAATGCGGCGCGCATCCGCCACCGAGCGGATTCCGCCGCCCACCGCCAGCGGGATAAACACTTTCCGCGCGGTGCGCTCGACCACTCCCGCCATGATTTCGCGCGCGTCGCTGGAGGCCGTGATATCGAGAAACACCAGCTCGTCGGCGCCGTCGCGGTTGTACCGGTCCGCCAGTTCCACCGGGTCGCCGGCATCGCGCAGGTTTACGAAATTGACGCCCTTCACCACGCGGCCGCCGGTGACGTCGAGACAGGGAATGATCCGTTTCGCCAGCAGAATAATCCGCGCCGCTCCCGAAAGCGAGCGGCCTTCTTCCACAAAATTGCGCACGATCTTCAATCCGACCGGCCCGGACTTCTCGGGATGGAATTGCACGCCGAACACATTGTCCGCTTCGAGCGCCGCCGTGTATGGGACGGCATAAGTACAGATCGCCGCCGCGCGGGCATCCACCGGCACGTAATAGCTGTGCGCGAAGTAGACGAACGGCCGGCCGGGCAAATCCCGCACCAGCCTCGAATCCGGGTCTCACTTCCAGCTCATTCCAGCCCATGTGCGGCACGCGCGCATCGCACGGGAACCGCCGCACAACGCCCGCGAACAGTCCCAGGCCGCGCGCCTCCGGCGCTTCTTCGCTGGCTTCAAACAGCGCCTGCAAACCGAGGCAGATCCCCAGGAACGGCACGCCGGCGCGGATGCGCTCCACCAGCGCCGCGCGCACATCCAACTCATCCAGCGCGCGCATCATCTGGCCAAAATGGCCTACGCCGGGAAGCAGGATTTTGTCCGCCCGCCGCAGTCCCTCGCGGTCGCGCACCAGCGCGTAGGCGCAGCCGAGTTCCGCCAGCGTGTTCTCGACCGACCGCAAATTGCCGGCCCCGTAATCGAAAATCGTGATCATGAAGAGGTCCGTCGGGCGCGGGCAGTCATGCCTGCTGTGCCGGCAATCGTGCCGACATTTCCTGGAGGCTGTGCGAGCGAAAAACCGTCGAGACGAGTCTCGACGCTGCACGGCACGACTGCCCGCGCCACGGCCACGCCCGCTTCATAGCAAACCCTTGGTCGAAGGTAACTGGCCTTTCAACCGGGCATCTTTCGAACAGGCGTACTGCATCGCCCTGGCCCAACATTTGAAAATCGCTTCGACCTTGTGATGGCTCGACCTCCCGTACATCACCTTGGCGTGCAGATTCGCGCCCGCATGATTCACGAAGCCGCCGAAAAAATCCTCCAGCAACTCGGCCTGCAAATCGCCCACCAGCCGCACACGCACCAGGTCTTTGTAGACCAGCGCCGGCCGGCCGCCCAGATCCACAGCAACCACCGCCAGGGTTTCATCCATCGGCAGGACAAAATATCCGGCGCGATTGATGCCTCTGCGATCGCCCAGCGCTTGCGCGAAGAGCTGACCCAGCACGATCCCCAAGTCTTCCACCGTGTGGTGCTGGTCGACATCCAGGTCGCCCTCGGCGTGGACCTTCAAGTCGAAGCCGCCGTGTTTCGCGAACAACTCCAGCATGTGATCGAAAAACCGGATGCCGGTCGATATCTCATAGCGGCCGCGGCCGTCGATCTTCAACCGGCCCGCGATGCGAGTCTCCTTGGTGTCGCGGCGAATAGCGGCCTGTCTCATGCTGCGAATACCTCTTCGAGATAGTTGATGTCGTCGACAATGGCGTAAGCGCCCTCGTCCTGAAACAGAAACACCAGGTCGACGTAAAGCGGGTTAGCGGGCGATGCGATCCCGATGAACGGCGCGCCGGCCGCGCGCGCGCATCGCGCGTCATCCACCGTGTCGCCGACGTAGTAAGCCTTCGCGCCGGGATTCGCGTGCAGTATTTGCAGCAAGCCCTCCGGATCCGGCTTCTGTCGCCGCACCTCGTCCATGCCGACGATGGGCGAAAACTCGAGCTCCGGCGCGAACCGCCGCAATGTCAGCTCGGCTTCCCACTTCGGCCGCCCGGTGAAAAGCGCGAAACGAAATTCCCGGTTGAGCTTTTCGAGCGCCCCGGCCGCGCCACCCACTGCTCGCGCAGCATCAGGCCATCCGCTCCATTGCCATGAAAGATAGACTGGAAGTGCGCCTTCACTGCTTCGAATGGCGCGTCGACGCCCGCTTTGGCAACGATGTGGTGCGACAGTTTCCAATCGTCGTTCCAACCGCCCTGGTTCTTGAACTGCTGGATTTCGGCGGGCGCGAGCCGGCGGCCGGTGAAATGCTCCACCGTGCGCGCGATGGTTTCGCGGTAGGATTCCGTGACGTCCACCAGCACGCCGTCCATGTCGAAAATCAGAATCGGTCGACTCATCGTTGCCAGATCTTTTCGAGCTCGCCCAGCAAACGCCGCGTCTGTTCGCGCGTTCCCGCCGTGATGCGGACGCACCCGGGCGCTTCATAGCTGCGGTCGCGCACCAGGATGGCCTGCGCGCCCAGCGCCGCGCACACCTCCTGCGCGCGCGCGCCGAAGCTTCCCAAAACGAAATTCGCCGAGCTGGGAACGTAGCGGATGCCCAGCTTTTCCAGGCCGTAGCACAACAGCTCGCGCGCGGCCAGCACCTCGGCCACGTAGTTCCGGATGTAGTCCGCGTCCGCCACCGCCGCCTGCGCCGCCATCACCGCCAGCGAGTTCACGCTGTAAGGCGACTGCGCCTTGTGCAGGAAGCGATGTTGGCCTCGTGCGAGAACAGGCAGCCCAGCCGCATGCCCGCCATGCCGAACACTTTGGAAAACGTGCGGCTGACGAACAGGTTGGGCACGCGCTCGATCTCGCCGAGCGCGGTCACGCCGCAGAATTCGTAATAGGCTTCATCCACCAGCACCGCGGCTTTGCGCGCGCGATGCAGAATGCGCTCGATCCCCAGCAGCGAAACGCCGGTTCCGGTCGGATTGTTGGGATTGGCCAGCAGGACGGCGCGCGTTTCCGGCGTGATCGCCTCGAGCAGCGCATCGAGCGGAAACTCCATCCCTGGCCGCGCGTATTCCACTTCGCGAATCCGCGCGCCCGCCACTTCCGCGTAGAAGCGGTACATGGCGTAGGCCGGCTTCAGCAGCAGCACCTCCTGGTGGTCGTCCACGTAAGTGTTGATGAAAACCTGGATCGCCTCGTCGGTGCCATTGGTAAAGACGAACTGCTCCGGCCGCACGCCGAAATAGCTCGCGATGGTCTGCTTGGCTTCGCCATACTCCGGATACACGGCCAGGCTGGCCGCATCGAGCGCTTGAGCCAGCGCTTCGATCACGCGCGGCGAACAGCCCACCGTGTTTTCGTTGAAGTCCAGCCGCAGCTTGCCCGCGCGGCCCGCCGTGGGCGGCGAATAGGGCGCCATGGCGAGCACCGCCGGCCGCGGCTGGATGCCGCCTCGCGGCAGCTTGGGCGGCTTACCGGGCATTGGTCCGCACCTCCACCGATCGCGCGTGCGCCTCCAACCCTTCGGCGCGCGCCAGGGTGACGATCGCCGGCGCGAGGCGCGCCAAGCCCGCTGCGCTCAACTGCTGCACCGAAATCACCTTCACGAAATCCGTCACCGCCAGGCCGCCGCGCATGCGGGCCGCGCCGCTGGTGGGCAGCACGTGATTCGGTCCCGACGCGTAATCGCCAGCCGCTTCGGGACTGAACGGCCCCACGAAGACGCTGCCGGCGTGTTCGATCGCAGCGAGCAGCCGCGCATCCGGGATGCTCAGGTGCTCCGGCGCGAAGCGGTTCGATATTTCCACTGCTTCATCGAGTGATCGCACCAATACGATGGCAGAATTGCGCGCGATCGATTGCGCCGCCACGGCCGCGGTCGGCAGCGTGGCAAGCTGCCGCTCCACTTCTTTCGCCACCGCCGCGGCCAGCCGCCGCGAAGTGGTCAGCAGCACGCGCCGTCGCGTCCACATCGTGTTCTGCCTGCGCCAGCATGTCGGCGGCCAGATAGCGCGGATCGCCTTCAGCCGCGATGATCAGAATCTCCGTCGGCCCGGCCACGAAGTCGATACCCACAACTCCAGCCAGCAGTTTTTTTGCCGCCGCCACGTAAATGTTGCCCGGCCCCACGATGCGGTCGGCCTTAGGCACCGTGCGCGTGCCGTAGGCAAATGCCGCGATGGCTTGCGCGCCTCCCATTTCAAATACCTGCGTCAGGCCCAGCATCGCCGCCGTTCCCAACACCCGGTCCACTGGCTTTGGCGAGGCCACGCAGATGTTCGCGACGCCCGCCACCTGCGCCGGCACCGCCGTCATCAGAATCGTCGAAGGCAAGGGATAGCGCCCGGCCGGCACATACGCGGCCACCGTGCCGAGCGGCCGCACCACCTGCCCCACACGCACGCCGCCCGATTGACGCATCCACGGGCGCGGCATCTGCCGCCGCGCGAAATCGCGAATGTTGGCGGCCGCGGCGCGCACCGCGCGCCGGAATTCCGGGCTCAGCCGCCGCCGCGCCGCCGCCAGGTCCTCTTCGGAAACGCGCACGCTGCGGCGCGCGAATCCGTCGAACTTGCGCGCGTATTCGAGCAGCGCCCGGTCGCCGCGCCGGCGGACGGCTTCGAGAATGGGCCGCACCACGGCCTCGGCTGCCTCCATCCGCGCCGCGCGCCGCGCGAACAGCGCGCCGGCATCTTCGCTCTTGATAATTCGAATCACAGGACGATCTTGTTGAGCGGGTATTCCACAATTCCCTGCCCGCCCGCTTGCTTGAGCCGCGGAATGATATCGCGCACCGTCGATTCATCGAGGATGGTGTTCACCGCCAGCCATTCCTCGTCGCTCAATTGTGAAATAGTGGGCCGCTTCAGTGCCGGCAGCACCGCCAGCACGGCCTTCAGGTTGTCCTTGTGCACGTTCAGCATCAGCCCCACTTTGCCCAGCGCGTTGATGGCGCCCTGGAGCAGCATCGTCATGTCTTCCAGCTTGCGCCGCTTGGCCGCGTCCTCCCAGGAATCCCGGTTGGCGATCAACTGCGTGTTCGATTCCATCACCGTGTCGATGATCTTGCAGCTTGTTGGCGCGCAGCGACGAGCCGGTTTCCGTCACCTCCACGATGGCATCGGCCAGCACCGGCGGCTTCACCTCGGTGGCGCCCCAACTGAATTCCACTTTCGCCGTCACGCCGTGCTTGGCCAGGTAACGCCGCGTGGTCTCCACCAGTTCGGTGGCGATGATCTTGCCTTCCAGGTCCTTCGCGCTGAGGAATGGCGAGGACTCCGGCACGGCCAGCACCCAGCGCACCTTGCCGAAGCTCTGCTTGGCGTAAATCAGGTCGGCCACCGCGACCACCTGCGCGCCGTTCTCTTCGATCCAATCGCGGCCGGTCAGGCCGGCATCGAGAATGCCGTCCTCCACGTAGCGCGCCATTTCCTGCGCGCGAATCAACATGCACTCGATC